>SDNW01000080.1 GCA_004524725.1 Promethearchaeota archaeon | reverse complement strand
GTGGGACCCTCAGCTAACCTCTTAGCCCATTCTAATGCTTTTTGCTTTAATTCTTCTGGAGCTACTACTTCATTTACCAAGCCAAGAACCTTCATATCCTGAGCACTATAGGTATCACCAAAAAAAGCCATCTGGGTAGCTTGTTGCCATGTAAGCTGTCGACTTAATAAGATTGATCCTGCAAACCCAGGAATTAACGCAAGATTACTAAAAGATTGCCGGAATTTTGCTTGTTCCGAAGCGATAATAAGATCACATGAGAGAGCAAGATTCATCCCAGCACCCACAGCCCATCCATTCACGGCGGCAATAACAGGTTTGGGATACAATCGTAATTCATGTGCAATTTGATAGAGATCTTTGGTCAAATCATCCATTAACTTTCCTGGATTACCATCCTCGATGCTTTGTTTAAACTTTTTCACATCTCCTCCGGCAGAAAATGCTTTACCTGAACCTGTTATTAACACACATCGAATATCCATTTGGTTTTTTAGATTAAGGAACTCATTTAGCAATTCAATCGCGGTTTCTTGGTTTAAAGGATTATAATTTTCAGAATCAATTAAAGTAATGATTGCGATTTTATCTTCTAAAGATAGTTCTATTTTATTGCCCATTTTGATACCTCCTTCATTTCCCCCACATTCGTGTCATTTCACGTGACATCAAATATCTCATAATTTCTGAAGTTCCAGCAGATATTTGTCCAATTTTTGCATCACGATAATAGCGTTCTAATGGATATTCCTCGGAATAACCAAGACCCCCTACTATCTGAATAGCATCTTGAGTTATTTTTACGGTTTCATCAGATAATCGTGCTTTGATTGCTGCAACGGAAGCCCGAACATTATGACCTTCATCTAGCATTCTTGCGATTTGGGTAACTGCGATTCTATTAAGTTCGAGAGACATAAACATTTCGCTTAATTTGAAAGAAATGCCTTCAAAGGAAAATAGAGTTTTCTTAAACTGTTCCCGCTGGTGAGAATAGCGATATGCAACTTCAAATGCACTTCTTCCTAACCCTAAATATTGAGAGGCTGTAAAGGTTCTTTCCCCATCAAGTCCGAATAAAAGAACGTCTAAACCTTGATTTTCTTCATGCAGTACGTTTTCTGCTGGAACTTTACAATTATTAAATCGTAATCTTGAATTTGGCATACCTCTACGCCCCATATGCTTATAGTCTTTTATCACTTCAAAACCGGGAGTATCAGTCTCAAAAATGAATGCCGTCATACCCTGATGAGGTTTTAATTGTTCGTTAGTAATAGCATAAAGACAAATATAATCTGCTACGCTACCATTAGTAATATAACACTTCTGGCCATTTAGTATGTAATGATCCCCTTCTTTTTTTGCTTGTAACCGCATTCCACCAATTGCATCACTCCCTCCAGTAGGTTCAGTAATTCCAATAGCTCCAATTTTTGTTCCATCTCCAATTCCAGAAAGATACTTCTTTTTTTGTTCTAAAGTTCCAAATTCAATGATCGGACCAGCAAAAAGACAAGATGAAGCTCCAAAAATACCCGCTAATGCATAACTATATGCAGTTAATTCTTCTCCGAGTATAGTACGGTATAATAATCCTTTTCCTAACCCACCTACTTCCTTTGGAATGATAATATTGAGATAGGGCATTTTACGTAAGGTTTCAACAGCTAACTCTTTATTCCGTTCACGATCAATCTTTTCTGCGACAGGTTCTACATTTTCTTTACACCATTGTCGTAATTCCATGCGAAATTCATTTTCTTCATTGGTAAAGTAATGCAACCGGTTGGGCATGCATGAGAAACCGAATTCTACATTTAAATCCTCAAAATTCACGTGATCATCCATTTTTATCACATTATAATTATTTATAATTCTATATTAATTTAGATTAATTATTATAAAGCTATAAAATCGGTATTGTTTTATAAATTAAATTAAGTTCAAAGGATCATATTGTGAATCGCCTTAGAATTAATACTTTAAGTATCGAATCCCTAAAGAAATTTGTAAATACTAATATTATTTCCTCTGAAGGAATTGATATTGCTTGGATTGGGCATGCTGGATTTATTATACGATTCAATCATAAAACATATTTAATTGATCCCTATTTGTCTAATTCACTTGCGAAAAAGTATAAAGGAACTGCAATTCCGCATACGAGATTAATGGAAATTCCAATTTTCCCAAAAGATTTTAATAATGTTAATAATGTTTTTTCTACTCATTCCCATCCAGATCATATGGATTCTCAGACAATATCATCATTTTCTCAATATTTTCCAGAATGCAAATTCATAGTTCCAGCTGCAGAAATCGAGCAAGCAATTGCGCACGGAATAAGTAAAAGTCAATTATTACCGATTAATGCTGATCAATCAATTAATCTTGATACGAGAGTTGATGTAACCGCCATCCCATCTGCTCATAAATCATTTAAAATAAATGAACGTTGGGAGCATTCTTATTTAGGTTATATTTTACATATTGATGGAGTGAATATTTATCATTCTGGAGGATGTGTTCCCTATGATGGTTTGACTGAAAAAATTAGAAAAATTGGAGTAGATCTTGCATTATTACCTATTAGCGGAAGAAGTACTTCTAGTAAAGAACTAGAAATCGCTGATAATTTTACAGTAACAGAAGCTTTAGATTTATGTGAAGAAGCAAATATAAAGAACTTAATTGTACATCATTTTGAGATGTTCTCTCACAATACAGTATCAATAGAGCATTTAACCGAATTGGAGAGTATAAGTTCCGAGTCATTTCGCATCATTATTCCTAAGATAAACAGAGTATATCAACTTATCAAAAGATAAAAAAAGTTATAGCAAAAAACCAATTTGTCATGTTAATGAAACCAAACTAGCGATCATGAAAAAAATAGATATTGGTCATATGTTTGAGAGGCTTAAAATTGTTCCAGTAGCTACCATTGAAGACGAAGAACATGCTATTCCTTTAGGAAAAGCATTAGTCGAAGCAGATCTTCCGGTTTTAGAAATCACATTTCGAAGCGAAGCAGCTAATGACGCAATTAGGGTTCTTTCTAAAAGTTTGCCTAGTATTTTTGTTGGGGCGGGAACGGTGCTTAAAATTGAACAAGTAAATCAAGCGATAGCTTCAGGTGCTCAATTCATAGTCACTCCCGGATTTAACCCCAAAATTGTGGATTATTGTTTAGAAAATGATATTATGATTATTCCAGGACTCAATACACCTACAATGGTCGAATGGGCTCTTGAGAGAGGCTTAAAGTTAGTGAAATTCTTTCCAGCTGATATTTCTGGAGGTGTGAAGATGCTAAAAGCTCTTTTTGGTCCTTATCCTACGATGAAATTTATTCCAACGGGAGGAGTAGATAATACCAATATCCTTGAATATTTAAAGTTGGAAAACGTATTATGTGTGGGGGGAAGCTGGATTGTCAAAAAAGAATTAATTTCCTCAAAAAAATTTAGTGATATAGCTAAATTGACAAGAGAGGCGCTTGCTTTAATTCAGAAAAGTAAAATTATTTAACCCATATAAGGTTTTAAAAATATCATGGCTCGACCTCTTTGGTTCGTGAAATTATTAAAAAAGGCGTTTCCTGGAATAAAGAATATCGCAAAATTGACTAGAATCCCGATTTTAGCTAAAATTTTTGAATTATTACTATTTGAGGGAGATGAGATTATCTATTTAACTCAAGATAGTGTAATACCAATAAATCAAGAGATTGGGGGTCCCGAAGATCTTGTTCTTCCTTCCCAAGTATTAGAATATTTCATAGAAAAAGCTAAATATCATTTTATTATGAACTTTTGCATTTGTAGAGCTTCTATGAAATGTCAGAATTATCCAATAGATTTAGGATGCCTCTTTCTGGGAGAAGCAGTACTTGAGATTAATCCTGAATTAGGGCGACTTGTTTCGAAAGAAGAAGCTTTAGAACATATTAGAAAATGCAGTCAAGCAGGATTGGTCCACATGATTGGCAGAAATCGACTAGATAAACAGTGGTTAGGAGTCAATCCTGGAAATAAGCTACTTAGTATATGCAATTGCGATCCTTGCTGTTGCTTATGGCGGATCTCACCGCTTTTGAATCCAAAAATAGGGAAAAAAGTCCACAAGATGCCCGGTGTAAGTGTTTATGTGACTGGGGATTGTATAGGCTGTGGAACTTGCACTAAAGGAATATGTTTCGTTGATGCAATAACACTTGTTAACAATAGGGCTCAAATAAGTGAAGAATGTAGAGCTTGCGGACGATGTGTTGATATTTGCCCTCAACACGCAATAAAACTTGAAATTAGAGATAAAGAATTTATTAAAAAATCAATAGAAAAAATCGATAGCATTATTGATATAACCTAATTATAGTTTAGATCCCATTCATTTTTTCGAATACTTTATATAATCCTTGAGTTCCAAGGTTATCTAGGCCTAAAGCTTCTGCCGCAATATAGAATTGATATGCCAGAGCTAATCCTGGTAAAGATAGACTCATTTGTTTCGCTTCTTTGAGTGCGATTCCCATATCCTTTATAAAGTGTTTTATAAAGAAGCCTGGATCAAAATTATTTTTCACGATTCTTGGTCCTAAGTTATTAATTGACCAGCATCCAGCAGCTCCCTTTCCAATAACATTAATGACCTCTTCTAAATCATTTCCCGCTTTATAAGCATAAAGAAGTGACTCCACTACACCTATCATTGTTGATGCGATTAAAATCTGGTTACTCATCTTAGTATGCTGTCCAGCCCCCGCTTTACCCATGTAAGCGATATTCTTTCCCATTAACTGAAAGAGTGGTAAGATTTTATCATAGGTTTCTTTATCGCCACCTGCCATAATGGCTAAAGTTCCTTGTTTTGCACCAACATCCCCACCAGATACGGGAGCATCAATTGATGAGATCCCCTTAACCTTTGCTAGCTCATACATTTGTTGCGCCAGAGATGGTTCGGATGTCGTCATATCCACAATAATGGATCTCTCTTGAGCTCCTTTTAGGATTCCATTATCTCCAAGATAGACTTCTTCGACATCTTTTGGAAATCCTACAATGGTAAATATAATATCACTCTTTTCTGCTACTTCCTTTGGATTTGAACACCACTCAGCTCCAATATTAATTAAATCTTCAGCTTTAGTTTTTGTTCGGTTATAGACGAATACTTTATGTCCTGCATTTAATAAATGAGCGCACATTGCCTTTCCCATAACTCCTGTACCAATCCATCCAATTTTCTCTTTCATTATATATCCTCCTTAGTTGAAAAAATAATTCCTTTAATATAAGAAGAATTGTTATTTTTTAGAAATTAGGTTTTTTTAGACTATCCTCTTAATCTTCCCAGAAAATATTTCCTTTTTTGACATTATCTAATCTGGTGCGATGTTTTAATGCGGATACTGCTTGAACAGCTTCTTTTATGGAATGAAACACGGGAATGTAGGCTAACTCCAACGATTCGATAATCATCTCATATTTTGAAACATAAGGTACAAAACAAACAACCGGTTTCTTCTTTGAGGCTACTACATTAGCGATTCTCCTTCCTATCTGGAAAGATATATTAGGAGGATATGGAAGTAGGAGCAAGATAATACATTCAATCCGATCGATCTCCGATAAATATCGAATCATATCTTCAATATCCGTGTCCAAAACAGAACCTGTTAAATCAATAGGATTATTAAATGATGCGATATCTCGGGCAACAGGATTCATCAACTCTTTCATTTTTGCTTTTTCTTCTTTAGTAAAATCTACACGATTTAGGCCATAAGTTTTGAGCATGTCTGCGGCTATTACACCATGGCCACCTGAAACCGAAAGAATTACCACATTTCCATACGTGACTACATTATCACCAAAAGGATTTTTACGATGCGATAATACGTCGAATACTTTAAGACTAGTAAGTAATTCTCGTTCAGAATGAGGCTGAATTACAAGATTTTGCCGTAATGCAGAATACTGTATTTTATAATCGCCTGCCAAGCTTGCAGTGTGAGAGAGTGTAGCAATCTTACCTTCACGAGTTATCCCCCCAAAAAACATGATTACGGTATCCTCCGATTCACGAGCGAACTTTAAGAATTCTCGTGCGCGACCTTCTTTGAAACCTTCTAAATAAAATGCAATATTTGAAGTCTCTGGATCTACTTTACTAAAATATTCAAGTAACATAACCTCATCCACAACCGCCCGGTTTCCTATAGAAACTGCGGTGGAAACTCCAATATTCCGTTCTTTGAATTTTACAAAAAATTGATCAACGAGGACTCCTCCACTTTGACTAATTAATGCCACTGAGCCTTTAGGAGGTCTAGTAATTCTCTCAGTAGGCAAAAAAATAGTGTCAATTAAGGGAGGAGCATAAACTCCAAGGCAATTAGGACCAAGAACGGCAATCTCGTTATCAAACGCAATTTGTTCCAATTTATCTTGGCGTTTTTTGCCCTTTATTCCTATCTCAGCAAAACCACCCCCTATGATGACTGCTGAAGGGATACTTAGGTCTGCACATTGTTGAATATAATCTAATGTATCATCAGGCCCAACTGCAATCACTAAAAGATCTGGAACCTCCGGTAATTTATCTAAGCGCTCATAAAGCTGAATTCCTTCAATTTCACCTCCTGTGGGATATATTCCATAGACTTTAACTTGCATTTCAAATTCATTTTTAAGCATTACTATCCTCCCAGGACTTAAAGGATTCTTCTTAGAGATCCCTACCACTGCCATAGATTTTGGCTTGAAAAGCTTATCTAATTGCATTTTAAACATTTCTAATTTAGTATTCTTAATTTAGTAATGCCATAGTAATTATATTTTTTGCATAATCTTTATAAAAACTATTGAGAAATACTATTATCCTTTCGGTAAATGTGATTTTATGGAAAATAATAAAGAATTACGAGAACAAAATAAATTTTCGTATAAAAGAGCCGCTTCATATGGTATAGGACAATTACCTGACATCGCTTCATATCAAACATTTACATTTTTGACTTTTACTTTCTATTTTGCTGTAGTGGGATTTGAAATAGGTTGGATCACACTTGGGTTTATAATATGGTCAATTTGGAATAGCTTAAATGATACCTTTATTGGATTTTTATCTGATAGAACCCATACGAGGTGGGGAAGACGCTTTCCTTGGATCATGTTTTCTTTAGTACCAATAGCCATCCTTTTGATTTTTCTATTCACACCGCCGATCAGTTTTGGAGATGCTAGTTTTTTAGGCAATTTTATCTATTTTTTGATTATCATAATTTTGTTTGAGTTATTTTTTACGATGTATGATATAAATTATACATCCTTATATCCGGAAATTTTTATATCTGAAGAGGAAAGAACAAAAGGAAATAATGTACGACAATTATTTGCGATTTTTGGATTAATTGCTGCATTTATATTACCAGGAATCTTAATTTCAAGCTATACTAGTCCACAACCGGGAGAATATCCTCTTTTTGGGTTTATAGTAGGATTTATTGTGATTGTTCCTGGAATAATCTTTTTAATATTCGCTCCTAGAGAGCGCAGTGAATTCAAACAAGATTACAAAACCGCTCCCAGCTTTTTCAATGCAATTAAATTTTGTGTGAAAAGTAAAAGCTTTATTCGGTATATTCCAGCAGAAATTGCCAATTGGTTTGTCTATGGTATGTTACCTACAATCGTACCCTTATATGCAGAGTTTATTTTGGGATTTACTGATCCATTGATGATATCTTTATTATTGGGGCTTACCTTTTTATCTGCAGCATTATTTATGACGGTTCTATGGAAACCTTTAGTACAAAGAATGGGTCCTAGAAAATCTTGGTTAATCTCGATGAGTATTTGGATAGTTAGTTTAGCGCCATTATTTTTTCTTGGTCCACATATGGAAATTGCGGCTTATATTATATTTTTCTTAATTGGAATAGGACTATCGGGATCACTTTACATTATTGATATTATTATCGCAGATATAGTTGATGAGGACGAGGTGAACTCTGGAACTCGAAGAGAAGGTGGTTTTTATGGTGTGAATATCTTTTTTCAAAGATTTGCTACTGTATTTGTCTTCTTAATAATCGGTCCTGTGTTTCTTATTGCCGATTATGATAAATTTACAACAGTGAATATACCAGAATTGGGGTTAAGGAGTTTGATGTTTGTATTTCCTGCGATAGCATTAGTTATTGCAATAATTGCAATATACTTCTATCCCTTAGACGGCGAGAAATTGCGAGAAATTAAAGAGAAAAAAGAGATATTGCATCAAGAAAAAATAGCAAAGGTAGGTTAAATTTTTTTTTTTTTTTTTGTTAATTCTTAGGAGATTGTTCTTCACTCATCGCAGCATATTACTTCCAAAAAATTATTTTTTTCCAAGTTCCTTAACTTTTTTAACACCATTTTGAATCTTTATAAGAATTTCATCGAGTTCATTTTTTTGGACAACTAAAGGAGGCATTATAATTAATGTATCTTTTTTATTTCCACAATAATTTAATAATACTCCTTCTTTAATTATAGAAATCATCGCTAGTAAGCTATGCTCTTCTTTATAAAATTCCACGCCCCACATTAAACCTCTTCCTCTTACTTCTTTAATTATTTGGGGATAATTTTTAGCTATTTCTTGAAGACCCGTTTCAAATACTTTGCCCATCGCTTTTACATGATCCAGAAACTTGGGATCTGACTGAATTTCTAACATTTTCAAAGCAACAACACATCCTAATTCTGCTCCACCTGTAGTTGAGATATGGATAAATGGATCATCTTTAAATACAGCTTTTTCTATAAACGGTTTATAACTACATGTGGATAAGGGATAAATTCCTGCGCTCATGCCTTTGCTTAAGACCATGAAATCAGGAACCACTTTTTCATTGGGATACATTCCTCCATATATTGCCCAGAAATGACCAGTTCTTCCTAAACCTGCTTGAACTTCATCAATTATCATCATCGCGCCAGCTTCATCACAGATTTCTCGTACTTCTGGAAAATATCCTTCGGGGGCTATTAGAACTCCCGCGGTTGCAGGTATTGTTTCTAAAATGATGCAAGAGGTATTTTTATCCACTACTTTACGCATCGCTTCTACATCCCCGAAGGGTACTTGTTTAAATCCTGGTAAGTTCCATAAGAAGTTATCTTTGAAATTCGGATCTCCGGTTGCTAATGCGAATCCGGTATGACCATGATAGCCCCCAACCGCTGAAACGCAATCTTTTCTTTTAGTATATGCTCTTGAAAATTTAATCGCACAATCTATGGCTTCTCCTCCACTCACTCCAAATGTAGTTTTACTGATATCACCCGGTAGTAATTCTGCCATCTTCTGTCCTAGCAAAGCTCGTTGTTCCGATAACAGTTGATGATCTCCTAAGTCTAAACCCTCATCTAATGCTTCTTTTAGGGTTTGTACTATTACCGGATTACAATGGCCTAGATTGAATACACCACCCGAAGAACGACAATTAAAGAGTTCTAAAGGTGGTTCATTTGCGCGAGGACCTTCTAAGGATTTAAGTATAATTCCATCCCTCTCACCGGGGATAACACCTAATCCTGCTGCCTTGAAAAATCGAACTTTGGGACCATTTACATATTTGGTGTAGAGTCTAAGTAACTCTTTTTGGGCTAAGGTGCCAATATATTTTTTCTTGTCTACCATAATTATAACATTGAATTTAACGGTTTATTAAAATTATGAATTTAAGTTTCTTTAATCCATGTCAAAAATTATTAGAAATAAAAAGAAGGAAGAAAAAAATATAAAAATCTATTTACTTAGCCTAAAATTCATATCCACATTTTTTACAAACGTGTTTTTTCGCATACATGGGGATATGCCCAACATAGCTCAAAACTTTAGACTTGTCTTCAGTTTGTTTTATATTAGCCCCCACTGCTCCACACATAGGACAAGTAATTCGCTCTTCGCTTGCAAACCCACCAGCACCGATATCCGGAGGTTTTAATTCCCCAAGTTCAGATTCTACTTCTTCGATATGAGTTGTTTGTGCTTCAATTAATTTCTCTTTATCTCCTAACGAAGAACTGAGTTCTTGAAGTTTATTGTCTTTTTCGAGCAATAGTGTATTTAATTCGCTCAATTGTGTGTTTAGGTCTGCTTTTTCTTGTTCTGCAGCAGCAAGTTTAGAATTTAATTCGCTTACTTCTCCTTGTAAATTCTGAAGTTCATCTACGGAAGATGCACTCGCATTCTGCAGTTCACTTATTTGCGCTTCAAGACCACTAATCTTTCCTTTTGCATCCTCTAATTCAGAAGAGAGATCAGAGAGTGCAGTTTCAGAATTTGTTACTCCTTGTTCAAGTTCGCTCACTTTTGTATTGGCCTCGCTAAGTTTTGAATTTAAACCCTCAATTTCAGAGTTTAATTCAGAAATCATTTGATCTTTATTTGCATTTTCACTTACTTTTGCGTCTAACTCAGCTTTCATATTATTTAACTCTGATTTGGTCGAATCTAATGTAGTTTTGGTGGAATCTAATTCATTTACTGTACTTTCTAAGTCTTGCCCTGTTAATTGTAATTTATCCTTAGTTACAGCTAACTCACTTTTAGTTTCACTTAGTTGTTTTTCTAAATCGTTAACTTTTGCGCGAAGGTCTAATAAAAAGCGTCCCTCAACGGATTGCTTCTTATCTGGTTTTTCCTCGGCTTTAGCCCAATCAATTGACAGTTTGTTTCACCTTTGAATTATAACCTTGTTATTTTTGTATTTTTTATTTTATATATATTATAAGAGATCGGTTTTTTAATTGTTTCTTATATAAGAATAAAAATATTTAAATTGATGTTGGCACGATTAGTTCAAATATTAATATAACAATTGTGTAAAATATATTTATTTTTCGAAAATAATAATATATTACCAAGTAATAGTGGTGGTAGGTAAGGATCTGATGGAGAATGATCAAATTTCACAGGATTATGCTTTTATCT
>SDNW01000079.1 GCA_004524725.1 Promethearchaeota archaeon | reverse complement strand
GGAACTAAATTTGAATATTCCATCGGGCATGGAAAGGAACCATTTTGGAAGGATTCCCAAAAATTAATCCAAGTAGATATTGACCCAACAATGATTGGTAGAGCTAAACCCCTCACTTTAGGCATCGTTTCTGACTGTAAACTCTTTTTAATGCAAATCCTTGAAGAGGCTAAAAAAGAGAAAAAAGTTGAAAAAAGTCCCTGGTTAGAAGAACTGATTGAAGTGAGGAAAAATCAGATTGAATCGATAAAGAAGAAAGCCTCAAAAGATAAAACTCCCATAATTCCCCAAAGACTAGTCAAGGATGTATTAGAATATATCGATGAGGATGCAATTTTAGTATTAGATGGCGGCGATATTGTTTGTTATGCTATGGAACAAATAGATTTTCATAAACCGAGACAGCCACTATCAACACTTCAAGCAGTAAGTATGGGGCAATTAGGAACTGCCGTTCCCTATGGAATTGGCTCTAAATTAGCAAAACCCGAAAAGCAAGTTGTTGCTATTGCAGGAGATGGTAGTTTTATGATAAATATTCAAGACCTTGAAACCGCCGTAAGATTAGGTTTGAAAAATTTGATTTATGTCATTGCTAATAATAATGCTTGGGGAATGTTAAAATCCGGACAAAAACTCTTTTGTTCGAAACATTATCTTGACGTTGATTTACCCGAATTTGATTATGCGAAATTAGCAGAAGCATTTGGCTGTTATGGAGAAACGGTTACTGACCCAAATGAGATAAAAAGTGCTTTAGAACGAGCAAAAAATGCAGGAAAACCTGCGATACTGGATGTAAAGATTGGTTGGACTACTCCTGACGCTACTAAATTAATGGGAAGCATGGGTATCTTGTAAAATTTAAAATTCTCTATTCTTATTGTTTTTTCTTATCTATAGCTTTACTTTTTTGTCGAAATCCTACGCAAGATTAATTAAGATTAAAAGTTAAAGATTGAATATAAAGAAATTAAATGTAAATTATGAAAGCTGCTGTGTTCAAAGGAAAAGAAATTATTACAATTGAAGATGGTTTTGAAAAACCAAAGGTTGAATCCGATGAAGTTCTTATCAAAGTTAAAAAAGTCGGAATATGCGGTTCAGATGTGGGATCTTACGAATCTGGAGGCCCATACTTTCCAGGAAAGATAATTGGTCATGAATTTTCCGGTGATATTGTAGAAGTTGGTAATAATGTTAAGAAAATTAAAGTTGGAACAAGAGTCACAGTTAATCCTCTGATTCCTTGTCATGAATGTTATTATTGTCTTCATAATCTTGAAAATATGTGTAAAATAAAAAATAATGGATATGGAATCACAGAACATGGAGCTATGAGAGAATATATTAATGTGAAGGCAGAGAGAGTACACATTTTACCAGATAATGTATCATATGATGAAGGTGCTAGTGTTGAACCACTTTCTGTAGCTATTTATGCTGTTGAACGATCAGGTTTTAGGTTAGGCGAAAATGCAGTGGTGATTGGTGCGGGACCTATCGGTTTGTATGTAATTCAAGTATTAAAAGTAGCTGGAGCTAATAAGATTTATGTTCTTGAACCCGTAGAATCAAAACAGAAAATTGCATCCAGTTTAGGAGCAGATAAGGTATTTTTACCAAAACAATGGAATAAAGTTGTACGTCAATTAGATAAACTTGGCCCTGATCATGTATACGATTGTGTAGGTCTTTCTGAAACATTTATAACAGCACTAAACATGGTTAAAAATGGAGGCCTAATAACGCTTATTGGAATGCATGCAAGTAAATTTGAAATTGATAATATATTGATGATGACTACCAATAATATATCTGTTCGCGGGGTATATGGCTACAATCAGGATATTTTTAAGAAAGCAATCAATTTATTTGCTCAAAAGAAAATAAAAATTGATCCAATTCTAACTAAACGGATAAAATTAGAGCAAGTTCCTGAGATTTTCAAGAAATTAGGTAATCCCCCTCATGATGAATTAAAGATCCTAATCGAATTTGACTAAATTTTTTTAATTTTCTATTTTTAATTAATCTCTATAATGTATTTTATTTCAAACGATTATTTTTTTACAAAAAGAGAGAAACTTTTATAAATTTCAAAAATAATACTAAAGATATTTACAAAATCTGTAAATACATCAACTGGGTGATTAAAAATGTCATCGCCTTATGATAATAAGATATGGGTTAAATCTTATGATGAACATGTAAAACCAAGCTTAGATTATCCCCAAGAATCTTTAGGAGTCCTGTTCGATAAAGCTATGAGTAAATTTCCTAATAGAATTGGTTGTTATTTCATGGAAAATGAAATGACATTCAAAGAACTTCGAGATAAAGTACATCGATTCGCGACATTCCTGCAGAAGAATGGATTAAATAAGGGAGATCGTGTTGCAATTAACTTAGCAAATTGTCCTCAGTATTTAGTGGCGCATTTTGGAACGTTATTAGCAGGAGGTGTCGCCTCAGGGTGTTCACCACTTTTAAGTCCAACTGAACTTGCGTATCAAATCAACGATAGTGAAGCTAAATTTTTCGTGACTTTGGATGCGGTCTATGAAAAAGTTTTAGTAAACATATTGGAAAAAGTCCCAAAACTGCGCTGTGTTATTACAACAAATATAGCAGATTTCATGGGATTATCAAAAATTAAAGTTAGCTTAGGAAAATTATTAAAAAAAATTCCTAAAGGTAAGGTGACTCCCTTTCCAGGAAAGAAAGTACTCGACTTTTTTGAAGTAATGAAGACCGATATTGATCTTAAAAAGATCGATATCAACGTTGAAGATGACTTAGCATTACTTCAATATACTGGCGGTACCACAGGGTTACCTAAAGGAACTGAACTCACACATAAAAATATTATTTCCAATACTATACAGATTCTCAATTGGATTGATACATATGAAGCAGAAGAGGGAGAGATCAATTTATCTGCATTTCCCTTATTTCATCTGGCGGGACTTGCGATGAGTATGGTCACATTGTTTGCAAGTGCTGGCCAAGTCCTAATTGCAAATCCACGCGATTCAGCACATATTATAAAAGAGATGCAAGAAAAAAATCCTCGAATTATGGTGAATGTACCTACTTTATATTTGAATATTAAAAATAATCCCAAAGTAAAATCGATTCCAAAATCAACCTTAGATGCCATAGAAATTTATATATCTGGGGCTGCTCCATTTCCAGCTGAGGCAATACGGAACTTTGAGGAGGCATTGAGCGCAGAAAATAAAGTATTGGAAGTATATGGTATGACCGAAGCCTCTCCGATAGTTACAATGAATCCTTATCTCGGAAAAAAGAAGATTGGGACAGTTGGCATACCTATGCCGGATACAGATCTACGCCTTGTGGATGTAGACTCTGGAGAGCAAGTTCCATTGGGAAAACCTGGAGAAATCATAATTAGAGGTCCCCAAGTAACTAAGGGGTATTACAATAAACCAGAAGCTAATGCGGAAACGATCATCGATGGATGGTTCCACACAGGAGATGTAGGTGTTATGGATGAGGATGGGTATCTCACAATTGTCGATCGAACGAAAGACATGTTGATAGTAAGTGGTTTTAAAGTATATAGTGTTCATGTTGAAGATGTATTGACTAAATATCCAGATATCGAATTAGTTGCGATTATTGGATTACAAGATCCGGATAGACCGGGTAGTGAAATAGTAAAGGCTGTAGTACAGTTAAAAGAAGGCATAGAAGCAACAGATTTGGTTAAGGAAAATTTGAAAAAGTATGCTTCTGAGCACCTTTCAAAATATGAAAATCCTAAAATATGGGAATTCACCAAAGAGATGCCTCTCACCGCTGTTGGAAAGGTTTTAAAGAGAGCTCTTCGTTCATCTGAAGAATAAAAAAATATTATTTTTTCTTTTTTATTAAACTATTTTAAATTTGTAGGCTAAATACTATCTAATACAAATTAAATCAAATTTGAAGTAATTAATATGCAAAATCAAAAAGGAAAAGTTCAATGTGTTAATGATGAGATTTTAGAAAAGTTGGCATTGAAAAATCGGTATAAGTTCTTAAACTATTGTTTAATGAGTTATTTAAAGCCGGAGTACATGGATTTCTTGAAAGAAACTCAAAAATTCTATGTGAGATTCGAAAAAAAACACAATATTACTCATAATGAGGATTTTTATGAATGGATTCCCGAAATTGGTGAACAAGGGCTAATCACCCGGGTCAATAATTTTAAGGAAATTGGATTGAATTTTGAACCCTATGGGATGACTGCCGAATTTATGCGTATTTTAGCGACCGATTTCTTCGATCCTCAATTAGCTATGGGTATGGGAGCAACTGTTCTCGCGGTCAACCCTTTGATGCTCCACCATGAGAATGTCGAAATTCGATTAAAGGCGTTAAAAGAGTTAGTTATTGGAAAGAAGATAGGTGCGATTTGTATTACCGAACCGGAACGTGGCTCTGATGCGGTTCATATGGAAACTATTTCTGAAAAACAATCTGATGGGAGTTTTTTACTTAATGGGGTTAAAATTTATCAAACCAACGGTCCTAAAGCTGACTGGGCGGTTTTATATGCGGTATCAGAAAAAGATCAAGGCAATACCATGGGACAATTCTTAATTGACACTTCCTGGGATGGATGGAAAGCAGAACGAGTAGAAATTCCTTGGACTCCGCGTTTACATATCGGTAAAGAGACTTTAACCAATCTAAGAGTTCCTCCGGAATATGTGTTAGGACAACCAGGTCAAGGACGTTCTCACTTATTCGAAGGATTAAACTTAGAGCGATTTGGAATCGTGATTCTTAATGCTGCAGAAGCATGGAATGCACTCTCTCATGCATTTATCTATGTAAATATGAGAAAGCAATTCAACCAGGAGATCTTAAAATTTCAAGGAGTTGGCTTTCCTCTTACCGATTTATGGGCAGAGACAATGAATTTGACGTTAGCAGCTTTAAACGTGTGTCAATTAATAGACGATAAAATGAAAGAAAAAGGGACACTTCCCAAAGAATTTAATTTAGCATTAGGTGTGACTGCCTCTCAGTTAAAGTCTGTGAGTGCAAAATTATGTGAACGAGTAGCATACGAATGTGCCAACTTGATGGGAGGAGCAGGAGTTTGTGATAATACTCTTATGCATGATCTTTTAGGTATAACAAGAATACAAGAAATCGGGGGAGGTACAAGACAGATCCAGCAATATATTATGAGTTATGCGCTGAGACAACTATTTAAAGTGATTTAAGAGAACTTCTAAAATATAAAATATATCCATTTTATTCTTTCTTTTTCTCTTTTAAATTATAAAAGACTATTCAAATTATTATATCAATCCTGCTAAAATCGCAAGAGCACCCGCTATGAAGGAGCCGTAAAAAGCGAAATGGAAACTGTAAATCTCCCAAAATAAATCTGTCAACCATGAAGGAACTTCAGAGCTGACCCCGAAGAAAAAGATTAACGGAGCTGCAATGTATAAAATTCCACATAAAATCCAAAGAAATCCATATTTTTTATTTCTTTTTGCTGCCTTTCGTGCAGTTAATAATAGTATCAATGTAATCAGAAATATCAAAAAAGTAGCGAGAAGTCCCCATATTAATAATTCGTTGCTTTCGATGAAATTAAATGATGTGTCCCCTAATAGCGGTTTCAAGGTATATAAACCCCACATCCATATATAGGATTCACCAAGAAAATTATCATAATATGCGATTGGAGTGAGAAGAACTATTATCCCAATTATCGCTGCAAAATAAGCAACTAGATAACTTTTACTTTTTGCCATAAGATTCACGAATATATACTTAATTGTTTTGTTTTTAGTAGATATTATTGCTTTTAAATTTTTTATTTTAAATTATTTAATTCAGAACAAACTCTAATTTTCTAATGCAATATTGAGTTTTTCTATTGCATTCTCAACATAATTTTTTATTTCTTTTTCAGTATGAGGGGGGCTAAAATAGTGAAAATGAAAATGCATTTTATTTTTTATAGTAAATACTGTTATCACTAATGCTTCAAATGACATTGAAACTCCTCCATATAAATGATCAACAAATAAATTTTCAGAACTTATCAAAAGATTTAATCTATCAAGAGCTCCTAAGTTAGTAATAGTAAAGGGGTTATTTCTACTGGCTAGTTCTAAAAATATGGGTCTAAATTTTATTAAAGATTCAATAGGTACGACTCTTGAGATGATTTTAAAGATTCCAAACACCTTATCGCTACTTAGATTTTTCCTTAATTTATGGTAATATTGTTCTGCGTTTTTCCAGAAGGAGATTTTGGGATTGTATGGTTTTTTAATATTTAATCCACTGGCATATAGGCCGACAGATTGTCCTACAGGATAATCCAATCTATCTCTTAAATTAATAGGATTATTAATTATCGGAAAGTCTTCTAAAAACATAGTACATAAAGCACTCTGGACAGAGATTCGTTGTTCTTTACACTTTTTAATGAAATCCATAGTTTGCTGTTTATTAAATATCCAAGAATATGTTTTTAATGTTTGATCATTGATATTATCAAATTCAAGTTGGTTGGGCTCTTTTGATTCTGATCTGAACTTATCTATTAAGCGATAAAATAATACACCTATTTTTATGAGCCATGATACTATTTTAAAGCGACATTTGCTTTTAGGAATCTTTTTTCGAATATCTGATGGTAGAATATTTTCTGTTTCCTTTACTATTTCGAATGGCTTAAACTTCTTTTGAGGATTAATATAAAATTCAAGAATGTCTCGAAATAGGAATGCCATAGAAATTCCATCGGCTATTACGTGCTGAATTGTAATTATCAAATCGAATACAGTTTCTGATTGCAATACTTTTACTCTGATTAATGGATTTTTATAATTTATTCCCATATCAAATGGAGTAATAAACTCCTGTTCGATGATTTCTCTATATAATTCTTTCTTCTTTCTCGGGATCACATCTAATGGAATTGAGTTAATATCTCCCCAAATCAAAAATTGCTCTTCATCTTCAAAATATATTTGTGCTTTCAACATCGGATGTTTTTCCTGGGCTAAATCCAATGCATTTCGTAATTTCTCTAAATCAAGTTCTCCTTTAATGGTAATACACATTGAAATATTGTTCGGTTGACCAAATGTCAATAATAAGTACTCTATTTCATTTAATTTTCGTCGTTCCATAAAAAATCATATTTTTAGCTACACAACAGAAGAATCTCCCGTTCTATATATTATTATATCTTATAATTATTTCAAAATATGTTATTCTTAACTCGATTTGGCTTTCTTTCAAAGAAATGATTATATATACCAACGTTAAACTTTATATAATAAATAATTGAAAATTAGAAACTATGAATATTGAAGATATACAGGATTTAATCTACGAAAAAGAAGAGAATGGCATTTGCACAATTACACTTAACCAGCCAAAAAGAAGGAATGCGATGTCATTTCTTACTTTTTTAGAGATTGAGACGGTCCTGAAAGATATGGAACAAGATAAAAATGCGAAAGTGTTAATAATTACCGGCTGTGAAGAGGCAGAGGCGTTTTCTTCGGGAGGATATTTTAATATGAATTTATATCCGAAATTGCCTCCAGAAATATTAGAAGAGCTTGATTTAACCGATATCGCGGTAAAACGTTTATGTATGAAATTCTGGAGCTTTCAAAAACCCGTTATCGTAGCAATAAACGGACTCGCGGTAGGTGCGGGCTTTACTATGCCTTTAGCAGGAGCAGATTTAATTTATATGGCCGAAGATGCATGGATTGGATTCTATTTTGCCAGACGGGCTGTAATGGCGGAATTTGGTGCAGATTTCTTATTACCCTTTTATGTCGGTTTCCAAAAGGCAAAAGAATTATTATACTTCGCAAAGAAAATATCTGCTCAAGAAGCACTTAATCTAGGTTTGGTAAATGCAGTATTACCTAAGGATCAGTTGATTTCTTATGCACGAGAACAAGCTTTAAGGTTGATTCCTCCAAAAGGACCGAGCCTATCTATAAAATTAATGAAAAAAACTATGCACGCGTATTTTCAGAGTATACTTGATCATACATTGGATCTCGAAAATGATGGATTACGAAAACTTCTTAAAACCCATGATTTTCGAGAATCCTTAAAAGCTTTAGGTCAGAAACGAGATCCCAAATTTAAGGGTAAGTAAAACCATTATCCTTAATTGTTTCTGTTTTTACATTTATAAATCGTAACTAATCTAAGAAAAGGCTTAAATTATGGACTTAATTTACTCTATTAAAATTAGCTAATTTCTGGGATACTTTTGTCTGAAAATTCACGGTTCACTCCCGATCTTCGTTCGATGATTAATATATTAATCTATAATAGTTTAGGATTTTTCTTTCTGGATTTCCTCGTTTATTATTATACCAGTCAAGAGTTAACCGTAACAGGGCTTCAATTAGGTTTGATCTTTACCTTAAATATATTTGGGAACATGTTGAGCTCTACTTTCACGGGATATATAACTGACAAAGTCAAATCAAAATCAAAAATGGTGCTCATAGGCTCATTTGGAAGAGGGATTGCTTATTTTGTAATTTATATTGCCTTCTTTTATGCCTCACTTTTAGGTATTTATATCGGGTATTTTTGTTTGGGATTTTTTGTAGGATTTTTTTGGATTCCCTTTAATACGTTAATTTCTCAGAAATCACGAAAAGATAACAGAAGTGAAGCATTTGGCAAGCGAGAAGCGGCAGTAGGAAGAGGCTTAGTAATTGGGGCGGTTATAGGGTTTACAATTTTCAATTTTACGGTAAATTATACTGATAATCCGTTGATCATATATCTTGCTATTCCGTTATCTGGATTGGCTAATTTTTACGCTGGAATTAAATTTATTCGAACTGTCGACGAATCCATAATAATTTCGGAAAGCACAAATAGTAATAATAAACAAATTACTTCAAATAAAAAAATAAAGAAAAATCTGCTCTTAGGTATATTTCTTATTTCAGTAGTCTTGCTTTTAGCCAATATGAACGGATCTCTTGCAAGACCATTTCTAAATAAATATTTATTAGAAGTGATTACAAGTGAACCCTTCCTCGCCTCCATGGTTTATCTTCCCGCAGGTGCAGTCTCAATGTTTTTAGCGCCAAAGCTAGGAGAATTAGTTGATCGAATTAAACCTGAACTTGGTATATCTATAACCAGCATAATTGGGGCTGTTACAACATGGTTTATAATAAATACAGACAATTATTTCATTTTTTCTATTCTTTTAACGATCGATGTTACTATTGTTCAAACTGCAAATTTAGTAGTTCAAAACTTAATTAGTAGAATAAGTGTAGAACATCGTGGCAAAAGTTTTGGTGCACTTCAAATCTTTATGGGATCTGGAAACGTAGTTGGTCCAATTCTGGGAGGGTTAGCATGGGACTATATTTCTATTACTGCACCATTTATTATTTCTATAATAGTCGAGTTATGCTTAATCCCATTCTATGTTCTCTCTGTAATAGTTATCAAACCACAATTAAAGGAAGGCTTTAAAGCAGAAATTAAAGAAGATTTTTAAATCTTGGATATCGTAATTTAACGAAAATAAGACTGAAGTGCTTATTTCAATCAAGATAATTTTTGATTAATAAAAAATTAATAATAACCCTTTTTTATGGTTTTTATCCTCATATAATTAGTTATATATTCATCTTAAATGAAAATAAAAACCGGTATATAGATTTGCATGCTGATGATATAGCTTTTGATAATGAAAAATACTTAAGAGAACAATCCCAAAGTATATTGGAAAGAGCAACTCAATTTGGGAATAAATTATACCTAGAGTTTGGTGGAAAGCTAATCTCTGATTATCATGCAGCCCGAATATTACCGGGATTTGATCCAAACGGAAAATTAAAACTTTTAAAACTCTTGGAAGAAAAAATTGATGTAATTGTATGCATATTTGCTGGTGATATTGAAAGAAAGAAGATACGTGCAGATTTTGGAATTTCTTATGATTCCGATACTATGAAATTAATTGATGATCTTCATGAAGCAGGAATTAACGTGATCGCAATAGTTGTAACACGTTATAATGGGCAACAAGTAGTAAAACAATTTATGAACAAATTAGAACGCCGCGATATAAGAGTATATACTCATCATCCCATTAAAGGATATCCTACTGATATTGAACGAATTTTAAGTAAAGAAGGCTATGGTGCAAATAAATATATTGAAACCACAAAACCTATCATAATTGTAACTGGACCTGGACCAGGAAGTGGCAAGATGGCAACTTGTCTCTCTCAAATTTATCATGAGCATCTTAGAGGGCAAGACGCAGGTTATGCTAAGTTTGAAACATTTCCAATTTGGAATCTACCTCTAAAACATCCAGTTAATTTAGCCTATGAGTCGGCTACAGCAGATTTAGGCGATTTCAATCAAGTAGACCCCTTCCATTTAGAAGCGTATAACATAACCGCAGTAAATTATAATAGAGATATTGAGGTTTTTCCAGTCCTAAAGAAAATAATGTCAAGGATTATGGGTAATAAATTATCATATAAAAGCCCTACTGATATGGGTGTAAATCAAGCAGGCTATGCAATAATAAATGACGAATTAGTACAACAAGCGGCAAAACAAGAATTAATACGGAGATATTTTCGGTATAGTTGTGAGTATGCTATGGGCATCGCAGATAAGAAAACTGTTCAGAGAGCAGAATTACTAATGAAAGAGTTGAATTTAACTCCACTTGATCGAAAAGTTGTAAGAGAAGCTCGCCAAGCATCAATAATTGCACAACAGAAGGGTAAAGGTAATGAAGGAGTCTTCGCAGGAACTGCCTTAGAATTGAAAAATGGTACAATAGTGACTGGAAAAAATTCTCCACTTATGCATGCCGCCTCAAGTTTAATCCTTAATGCGATAAAAGTATTAGCTTGTATTCCTGATAATATTCATCTCTTATCTCCTAATATCTTAGAAGCAATAAGTAACTTGAAATCAGACATTTTCAATCAAAAAAGATTGAGTCTTAATCTTGAAGAAACCTTGATAGCATTAAGTATTAGCGCGGATTTTAATCCTTCTGCGAAAGTAGCGATGGAAATG
>SDNW01000078.1 GCA_004524725.1 Promethearchaeota archaeon | reverse complement strand
CTAAAATCTGACCTGTTTGTGATAATATTTTTACTATTTTTGAATTAATCTCGGGTTTATATGGAGTGAATATGATTACATTCTTTCTACTAAGATTGATAAAATATTATTCCCAAATCCTCCAAAGTTGCATGTTATTCCGGTTTTCGGATCGTCAACTTGTCTTTTTCCCGCCTCTCCTCTTAACTGCCAAAATAATTCAACTACTTGGGCAACTCCAGTCGCTCCTAAGGGATGACCTCGCGCTTTTAAACCACCCGAAGGATTGATTGGAATCTGACCATCTATTTGAGTTAATCCCTCGTGAGCCGCTTTTGCACCCTCGCCTTTCTTAAAAAACCCCATATCTTCGCATTGTACAGCTTCCAATATTTCAAAGGCATCATGTAACTCGCAAACATCAATATCTTTCGGTTTCTTTTTTGCCATTTTATAGGCTTGAGATGAGGCAATTTTTAAAGCTTTGAGTTCAGTTATCTCTGCTCGCTCATAAATTATATGTGTATCGGTTGCTTGACCAATACCCGAAATAATGATAGGACTATCACAATAATTCTTTGCAATATCCGCATTACATAATACAATGGCAGCAGCTCCATCTGAAATAGGGCAAATGTGAAATAATCTTAAAGGATCCGCAATGATGGGATTCACATTATCATCATTAAGAAATTCAGATACATTCTTCCAATTACCCTTCCCTTTTTTGATTGCGCTTTCCATAAAATCTTCGATACTTCGCTGAAAATGCGCATTTGGATTTAACGCACCATTTTTATGATTTTTAATCGCAATATCCGAAATCCATTCGAGTTTTGCATCATACTTCTCTAAATAAGATCTAGTTAACATTCCACCGAATGATGGTAAGGAAACCCCGTGGATTCGTTCCGCTTCAGGGTGAGTAATTGTTGCAACTTTTGATGTTATGTATCCTGGAGTTTTGATATGGGTCATTTTTTCTCCTCCTACGACTAATACTAACTCACTCATTCCTGACGCCACTGCTTGAAATCCCGCCTTTATAGCTGAACCTCCGCTAGCTGGTCCATTTTCAATCCGATCTGAAGCTGCGGGTAATAAACTTATCTTATCTACTAAAGCACTTGAAATTCCCGAAACGTTATTAAATTCTCCCGGGCACATAGCTCCAACATACACCGAATCGAACTCACTTTGAGTAGTATTCGACTCATCCAGAGCCTCTAAAGACGCATCAGACAATAAGTCAAGCAAACTCTTCTCTTCTAAGACTCCAAACTTAGTGTGTCCTACACCGATTATTGCTACTTTTCGCATAGCGACCAATTAATCTTAATTTAACATGTTTGAAATAATTATTGATTCTTCGGTTGATAATGATATTGAAAATCTGCTTATTTTCTGGTTAAGAAAATAAGAAGAAAAAATTAATTATTTAGAGAATAGTTTTCTTCTTAATTTTAATTTGATTTTCAGTATCCAAATTTTATTAAATAGCCCAAAAATCAAATAATTCTGCAAAAAAAGAAAAAGCGAAAACTATTACGATTATCGCTAATATAATCAGATCAAGATGAAGTCTCAGTTTTTTAACCTCTAGTTTAATATAATATACTTATTTATATGGAATTTTTAAATTTTTCGTATAATCATTGTTAGATTATGATAATCAATTTAACATTTCATAAATAAATCCATTATTTTAGAGAACGGAATTCCCATTGATATAGAGAAATCATATTCTCTCCACTAATATTGATAAAATATTATGTTACCAACTTGATTATACTCCTACCAGAGAAGAATATAATGATCCCCACTCAGCACCATATAGTTCTTAAATTTCATATGTTATTTAATTAAAAATTCGCTATCATTAAAGTATAAGTCAACAATTTTATATCTGAATATAGTATCTTTTTGTAAAACTCAAATAATACCTAATAAGTCTTATGATTTCACACTTTTATTAAAAAACGCGCGAAATTTTAATAAAAGAATACGTTTTTTAACTAGATACTCATTTATATAATTATATCTACTATATCATACCTACTCTTATTCTTCGGGAACTAGTATGGCTAAGCAAACATTAAATATTGGCTTCTTTAGTAGTATGTATAGCCAAATAAATGGAACCGCTCATGCGGTAAGATTTTTATCAGAAGCAATTGCAGAGCTTGGTCATAATGTACATGTATTCGCTCCTCGTATACTAGATGGTTATGAAAAGCCTTCAACTCTCCATTTTCATGACGTGGGGGGAGCAATTATTGGTGATAAAACTGGATTCGTA
The DNA here is from genome assembly GCA_004524725.1 of Promethearchaeota archaeon. Taxonomy (GTDB): domain Archaea; phylum Asgardarchaeota; class Lokiarchaeia; order Sigyniarchaeales; family SOKP01; genus SOKP01. Next base: position 8,962 of record SDNW01000078.1, on the reverse strand, counting down.
TTAAGTGTTCCAATCCAAAAAATTTTTTTCTGTCCCCATGATTATTTGGATATTTCTCATATTCATACCCATGCAACACTAGGCTCAATGGCTATTAATTGGTCAAAATATTTGGGCATTCCGATGATAGGTACCCATAATAGTCCTATGCATTATTATACCGCGCAATATGTTCCCGTTATAGGAAAGCTTTTATCTAAATCGGATATTATTTGGCGATATGAACGACATATCCTTGATAAGTATGATTTTATTCATGTTGCAACGGAATCAAAAAAGGATTTATTATTAGACTATCGATTCAAAGAACCTATAGTTTGTATGACAAACGGAATTCATGATCTTTATTATGAGAATGTAAGAGAAAACGGAATACGTGAAAAATACGGTTTAGAAGATAAAAAAGTTCTCTTATATGCATCCCGTCTTTCTCCTGAAAAACATCCGATTACCGTTATTAAGACCTTTAAAAAAATTCAAAAAGAAGTTCCAGATGCTCATCTGATGTTGGTGGGAAGTGATGGACCTTCAACTGATGCTGTTAAACGCTTAGTGAAGAAAAAGGCATACAAAAATTTCGTCACTTATGCCGGTAGAGTACCTTTCCCTGATCTCTTAAAACTGTACAATACTGCTGATTTATCGTGTTTATGGTCATGGATTGAAGCAGAAGGGTTGGTATTAATTGAAGCTATGGCTCAAGGAACGCCCTCAATAGGTGCAAATGCATGTGGAATAAGAAATATTATAAGACATGGCAAAACTGGATATTTAGCTAATGATATGAATCAATTTAAGGAATATGTGGTAAAACTAATGAAAGACGATGATCTTCGAGAGACTTTTGGTAAAAATGCCAAAGAACTTGCTCAGCATTATAAAGTAAGTGAAATTGCGAAAACATGGATAAAACTTTACAAATTTACTATTGATCAATTATATCCTTTAAGATATAATCGCGAAGATAGAAAGGATCGGGTCGAATTAGTGAAAGAATTTGTTCATACTCTCCCTAATGTCTCTTTTTAAGGATTAAATGAATTAAATATCCTAAAAATTATAGTTCTCTCTAATTTCTTCTAGCTTTTCATTGCAAGAATTACAAGGAAATCTAGATTTATCATCAACTTTCCCAAGATCTCTTGAATAATTCATAACACAATCAGGATTTATACAATGATTATTTCCTAAAATTAAATGGCCAATCTCATGGATACTTTCTTTAACTATCCTCTTCTCAAGGATCCCATGGTCCTTAGGTAAATTTGTTTGTAAATCTCGCAAATTATACGTGGATACCACGGCTAATTTGTGATTAATATGAGCCTCACCATACAGAAATATTAAATTCTTTTTTGTGCTAGAATAAAGAGGTAAATGAGTTATACCTAATTTTAAGGGCAATAAGTAGCGAAGATTTTGAACTTTTTTTAGAGACTTATAAAATAAATCAGTAGGATAAATTAAAACGGTTTCCTTAAGCTTTACATTCAGTTCCTTAGGTTCTTCTCTTCCAAAAAGTAGTAGATCTTTTAAATCCATGGACCAATTGCTCACAAATATATTATAAAAGAACGAATCGAATGCTAAATTTATATTTTCTGTAAGATTTTCAACTAAGGATTCTGAAAAATTCAAATATAAACTTATCCCTAAATTACATGGATACAGCATATCTCTATACTCTCTTTTTTGTGATTTACATTTTTGGTTTATTGTAAGCAGTTTATTAATTCTCTTACTATAACCTATTACTATTGCATATTTAAGTTTAAGATTATTTAATAGAATTAATTACATAAGTTAATGTAAATCAACATATTAAATATAATTGATATACAAATGAATTCAGAAGATAGCAGTATGGAACCCCAAAATAAAGATCAACCGAGAGATCAAAATGATGAGACGCAAGAAGTCATAAAAAAGGATAGCGTCCCCCACTTCTTACCCACCTTTCGCGTACTATCTAATCTTTATCCATTACCCATAATCGCTGTGGTCATAATCTCGGGTTTCTTGGCATACTTAACTTTTACTATCGCAGGGGTTCAAATAGATGGAGGTTATTTTCCTGAAGGAGAGTATGGTATTTTTGGGGCTATTTTAAATGGAATAATCTTCACGGTATTGGCAGCGATCTCGGGGTTTATACTAATTTTTATCATTAAGAGGAAAGGACTAAATATCTTGAAGTATGTTTTCGGTTTCAGTATTGGGTTTTTAGGATTCTTTTTAACATTATTTTTCAGTTCTATTATTGTTTATGTTATTTTCGTACAATTTCCTGAGACTGAATTTATTGTAAGTTTGTATTATATCCTTGAAGATATAGTTCTTCCAATTGCATCTGGTGTTTTCACCATTTTATTACTTTACCTGTATTTCACCTCGAAATCGATTACAAGTAAAAATTTCATAGTTTTATATGTAGGTTTACTAATTGGTGCATCTCTGGGAGTATTAATGCCTTTATGGACAACGTTGGCGATTCTTATTGGAATATCATGTTGGGATCTTTTTGCCGTTCTCTACAAGAAAGGTCCAATTAAAGAAATGATTGATATTGCTTCGTCTGAAAATACACAGGATGATATTATGGTTGAAAGCGTTCAAGATAAGATTGAGAAGGGCGAAGCAGTATATGATACGTCAAGATTAGAGATTGGTATAGGAGATTTAGCATTCTATAGCATGCTTACCTCTAGCGCGTTAGTACAAACAAATAACCTTTTTATTATGATATTTACAGCAATCGCAATAATTATTGGAACGGGAATAACCATTTCTGGGCTGAAACGCAATAAAGTATTGCCAGGACTTCCAATTTCAATATTTCTGGGAATTGCGACAATGCTCATATCATGGGCTATTATATTAATAATTTAAAATTATTGAAATATTAATTTAATATAGTAAAATCTTTTAAAGATGAATAGAAAGATGACTGAAGTTAATTGGATTAATTATGCCGCAGTAATAGGGGCTGGAACCATGGGACGTGAAATTGCTCAAGTCTCACTTATGGCTGGTTTTGAAAAAGTATTTTTATTTAGTAGAACTCAAAAAACTCTTGATATAGCTTTAAACTTTATTGAAAACGGTTTACATAAAATGGAATCAAAGGGTTTGGTAGATAAAGGTGCAACAAATAATTTGTTGAAAAACCTTGTTTTAGTAAGAGATATAGAAAAAGCTGTTGAGAATGCTGATATTGTAATTGAATCGGTACCTGAAAATATGGATCTCAAACGGGAAATTTTTAGCAAATTAGGAAAATATGCTCCTAAGCGCTCTATTTTGGCAACAAATACCTCTACAATGAGTATTTCAAAAATAGCTGAAGCTTCTGATCGCCCCCAACAAGTTGTTGGAATGCATTTTTTTACGCCTATACCAGTACTTCGATTAATAGAAATAATTAAAGGAGAGAAAACATCAATTAAAACATTTGAAACTGCGATAGAAATAGGTAAGAAGTTTCCTGCCTTAAAAGGAAAGAGATATATTGCAAAAATAGAAAAAGAAAGTCCTGGATTCATAGTAAACCGTCTAACAATTACTTCAAGCCTTCTGATGAATTGGTTATTAGACCAAGCTACAGAGAAAGGAATTCCATATGAAAAGATAGATCATGATTTTGTTGATCCACCCGCTTTGGGTCCTTTTGCTAAATGGGATTATTTTGGACTTGATGTAGTCCGTGATACCTTGAATTATTTTTCAAAAACAATTTCACCAGAATTTAAACTAGGTAAAACAATTACAAAACTCCTTAAAGAAGGGAATTTAGGAAGAAAAACGGGAAAAGGAATTTACGAATGGCATGAAGGAAAACCAATTACTAAGCATGAAGGTAAAGCAGGTTTGGGAAGTAATGAACTATATTATGCAATTCAATTAAATGAGGGGTGTAGGCTTTTAGAGGAAGGAGTAGTTTCTAGTTATAAAACTATTGACGATACAATGTTAGCAGGGATGGATCTTCCAGGACCTTTTGGACCGGGGAAAAGAAATTATAAAAAATGGAGCCAATTATTAGAAGAGTTGAGCGCTCAATCGGGCATTAAGTATTTACAACCATGCGAACTAATGAAATCTGGCGAATTTGTTAAGATGAGGTAAATTCAAAAAATAAATTAAAACTTGATTTATCTTGCATTGTAAACATTCATTAATTACTTTATATTCTTTTTAAATAATAGAAAAGACTTATTAAATTAAAATAGATGAGTATGTATAATGGATCACGAAGTTAAAACCCCAAAATCAGGATTGGATACAATTATTGAGTTTTATAATCAAGATTTAGAGATAAACCACCCCATTGCTATTTCAGAACTAGTAGAAAGGACCGGATTATCGTGGAGTTTTATTAAAAAAACCCTTAAGAATATGGTAAACGATTATGAAGGCTTTCATTTTGAAAAATCAGGTGGCACTTGGATAACATGGAAAGATAGAGAACATATTATCAAGAAAACTGATGATACTTGTTCACGTTTTCTCAAAGATGATGAAAATAACGACTGAAGTATCCTTATATATGCTTTTTAAATTAGTAATTAGAAGAATTTATTGCCGTCAGATATCTTTAAATGAATCAATAGCCCTATTCATTCATAAATTTTACCCGTAGCAAATATTATTAAAGTGACATTGGTTTCATATTCATTAATAATAACTTTTTCCAAAAATTTTACCGATGAAATTCAAGATCAATATTTTAAATCTAACTTTATTAACTATATTGTGCTTATCTTTAGTTTTAGACTTAGTATTTATTTCAAATAATATCTCAATGTCGATATCTATAAAGAAGGACGATGAGACTGATACTCTTTCAAATCCAATTGCATCTGATTATGAAGATTTTAAAGAAGGGAATTTTACAGGGCATGAATATTCTTCTTTCAATCTTTCTTTGTATTTAGATGAAGATACCAGCTCAGTGCAGGGAAATTTAACTGTGGATTTTTATAATAATGATCCTGTCAACTTTACTCGTATTCCCTTTCACATTTACCCTTCTGGAATGCAGTATCATTCACGAGCAGGTAATATTGACATTATAAATGTTACCTCTGTTACAGAACCTAAAAATCCTTTAGATTTTCAAGTATTTTCTGAAAATCAGCTCATGTGGGTAAATCTTACTTCTGAATTGCAGCCGAGTAATCGAACGTCATTTATCATTCAATTCAATACCACGCTCCCTGATGGAGGGATTGATCGCGCAAATGAATATGGTTGGGACCATAACGAAACTCGAATTTTTAAATTTGCAAATGCATATCCCCAGCCTTGTGTCTATGATGAATATGATGGGTGGAATACTGATCCATATCTATCCACGGGTGATCCTTTTTACTTTGATATGGCCTATTATGATTTAATCATTAATGTCCCGGAAAATATGACAGTAGCCGCTACAGGAAAATTACTCGAAAAAGATACTCTTTCTGGAAGAACAACTCTCCATTATGATCCAGAATTACCCGTTCGGGAAGTTACTTTTTCTGCATCTCGATATTTCATAATTGAAACAATAATTTATCCTGATGCTAATATCAATATTTCTACTTACTTCATTCCCAAATCTTATTCATTGTGGCATAATTTTGCTTTAACAATCGCGATAAATGCCATCGATTTATACCATTCAACTTTTGGTGATTATTGTTATTCTACTTTCAATGTCGTAGAGGAATATACCCATTTTGGAGGGATGGAATATCCATTACAAGTCTATGCTACTGAGGCAGCGGATTACTATTCGGGTCAGTATAGCCCCGAGTGGTATCTTGAAACTATAATTGCACATGAAACAGCTCACCAATGGTTTTATAATCTACTAGGGGTAGATGAGGTTGATTGGGGATATTTAGATGAGGGAATCGTCTGTTGGGTGACTGATTGGTATAAAGATTTTTATCATCCAAATTGGGATATCTTTGAACCTTATTGGGGACTTGATAGTTTACGTCATTATTCCTTGAATTTTGGTCTACCGAGTAAAATAAATCAATCCGTTCCCGAATGTTTAAGTAGTGGAACAGACTATTGGTATATCGGATATACAAAAACAAATACAATTTTCGAAAAATTACGCCTTACTGTAGGGAATGACGATTTTATCCAAGGATTAAGCATATTTTTTCAAGTATATTATTTCGATATAGCTGATTTAACTGATTTGCTCAATATTTTTGAATTAGTTACAGGAGATTCACTGGATTGGTTCTTTTATCCATGGTTTAATAATCCTTACCTTCCTAACTACCAAATCTCAAATGCCATCTATGATGTCTCAGCTAAATTACTTAATTTTACAGTTTACGACATAAATGAAAATTCTCATCAATTCTCTTATTCACAGTTAATCCCTATCCAAATATTTAGTCAAGGTTCAACTATAGAATTCGATGGAATTAAATGGATTAATGGAACAACCAAGATAAGCATCTATCTTGAGAATGTTCCTGCAAAAATTCGATTGGACTATACTACTCTAAACGAATTTGTCCTTTTTCAAGCTTCTTATTACTATATGGATTACTTAGAAGTGAGTAACATCTTTATTACTAATCAATTAATTCCTGGATACAACCTTCTAATTCTTATTCTATTCTTGGGTCTCTTAGCTGTATTAATTAGTTTTAAAAAGTCTCGCCTAGTGACGAGATATTAAATTTTTTTATTTTTTTGTCAAATTAATAGCAAAAATGGTTAGTGTGAAATTTCACACAAACTTTTTATTGATTCCACACTTTTTCACTTTAAATTTTATACTCAAAATTTAATGTGCTAATTACTATGAAAATCGAAAAATCTAGTCAAGATCTTGAAAATGAGGTAATTTTTGCGGGATTGTGTATACACTGTGGAAGCTGTAATGCATTCTGCCCGCATATGGACTTCAGCCAGGAAACAGGTGAAGCGTTCGTAGTGGATGAATGTGCTGAGACTATAGGCTTATGTTATAATGCTTGTCCTCGAACTTTCCTTCCCATAAGTGAGATTGAAGAGAAATTATTTGGCCAAACTCGCGTAGATTTAGGTGTAGGCGTTTATAAAGATATTGTTCAAGTAAAGTCCAAAAATAAAGACAGTATCCTTTACAATTTAGTCTCCGCAGCGTTTGATTCTGGTGTAGTAAAACACTTTGTTTTAAGTGACCCTAAAAGCAAAAAACCGCCTGTTGCGTTTCCAGTTGTTGTGGATAATGCAAAAGATGCGAAGAAATATATTCCTGAAAAAACAATGGATAATGCGGGACCTCTAATTACGGGGATTGGAAGGGCTTACCTCGATAAAAAGAAGGATATCGGTATTATTGCCAATCCGTGCCATCTACAAGGCCTAGCAAAAATCCTAGTGTCCGATTTTAACACAGGAGCGGAAAGAACATCCCTAAAGATCGCGTTTGCTTGCTCTTCTGGAGGGATGACAGGGTGTTCCTACTGCACTGATTTTTCTGGCGAATTTTCAGATATTTCTTATAGTCCTTGGGGTGCACCAAAAGGCTCAGGAGAAGCATTCTTAATTATTAGGACCGATGTGGGTCAGAAAGTATTGGATGCGGCTGTGAAAGGAAAATTGCTCGAGATCACCAATAAAGAACCAGATTTAAGTGAGATGAAGAAGTTTCTTAACAAAAAGAAAAAGAAAAATTTCCTTAATCTTCTGGGAAGAGATTTAGTCACCGCCAAGTATCTGAAACTTAATGTCGATGAGTTAAAAGATATTTTAGAATAAATTTATCTTTCTTATTCTTTTTTTCCAATTAATATTATTCCAATGTGCTCATTATATTACAATAAGTAGATTATAATAGATTTCTTTTTTCTAAAATCGCTTGGGTGAGTTCTTGAAAGATTACTTCATTATTGAATCCCGATTTACTTGAGGTTTCATAAAAATATGGGATATCATATTCTTGTTGAAATTCCTCAGCTTCTTTTTGAGAAACTGTACGTTTTATTGGTGCAAGATCGTATTTCTCTCCAATTAATATAAAAAGGGGATTGCTATTATCATGAACTATATTATACCATTCGGATAAATGTTCAAAACTAGAATACCGCGTAAGATCATAACATAAAAGACATCCATGTGCTCCTCGTGAATAATTTGGTAAGAAGAAGCGAAATCGCTTCTCACCAGCAAAATCCCATATCTGTAATCTAACATCTAGATCGCTTAGATTTACGCTATAACTGGCAAGATCAGTTCCAATGGTTATTTTTTGAGCTATATATTTGCCTGTTATAAGGCGCTGAATCATAGTGCTCTTCCCTATCCCTCCATCACCGACAACAACTATTTTGAATAAAAATTTCTTTCTTTGTGCCATGTCCTTTCCAATCTTATTCCAATAAATAATATTAATATAGGTTCAGTTTTAATAAATTTTTATTACTCGATAATTTTCTCATAAATAATCCAGACGAATTTTATATTAAATTGATAAGAATAAGAATAAAGAATTAATTCAAGTAACTTTGATTTGACGAATGGCAATCTAATCAACTAAATATCCTTTTTTATACGAATTTCTTGTTAACACTCTTTAGGTTTTCAATAACTTGAGTTTGAATTTCTATGGGCAGATGACTAATTTTTGTATTGAACTCGACTTCAGAAAAAGAGTTTACTTCTTTGTAAATTACTTGTAGAAATATAATGGTCGTTAATGGAAAAGTAATTAATATAATAAATAGACTAAAGGGTAGATATAACGCTTCTGATTCCTCTATACCTGTACCGGGAAGCTTACCAAAAAAACCTATGTTTATTCCCAACAGATCAATTAGAATGAAAATGATGTTAAAGAGATTTAGGGCAAGAAATAACACTATATTGAGGTAGCTAATAAGTTCTATTTTCCCCAATTTCAATTCCGAAATAACTACTCTCTTATATTCTGCACTCGTCTGCTTAAAGTCACTAAGATCAATCT
>SDNW01000077.1 GCA_004524725.1 Promethearchaeota archaeon | reverse complement strand
GATTTTATATTGGGAGCAGATAAGAGAATAGTTGTAGTGTCGATTACTGAAGGACCTTGGGTTATTCAAAAACATCCGATGTTGTTTAAGTTCTCAGATATAGCAATAATTAATAAAATTGATTTGAATGATGTTATGGAGATCGATATCGAAAAAATGATAATGGATGCAAAAGAAATTAATCCAAACATACAAATAATAACGACTAGTGCGACAACTGGAGAAAACATTATTGAGCTATTGAATTTTTTATTTTCATAAGAATTAGTAAAATTGAAATAATTAAGAAAAATTAAGAATAAAAATAATAGAACAGATATTTTAGAAAAAAATGATGAAAAATGTCATTACGATCATTTAATACAGAATTAGGGTTACTATTAGATAAAGTCGTTAAAGTTTATCTTGATAAAGAAAAGTTTTTCGTCGGTCAGTTAAAGGGCGTCTCGGAAACCCAAGATTTGATTCTTATTAATGCAAAAAATGAAAAAAATAAAGATTTCCCAAAATTATTGATCCGTAGCACGTATTATAATTTCATAAGTGTTGAAGAAGAACCATTTCCAATGCAAGCGCTATCCGATCGCATAGCAACCATCTTTTCGAAGGGTCATGTAAATTATATAGTGGATCAAAATATAATCTCCATTTTAAATGGAAAGATTATTGTTGATGAGAATGGAGTGAGAGGTTCAGGACCTTCAGCCGATAGAGTCAAAAAAATCTATGATCAATTTAAAATGGACTTAGAAACATAAGAAGAAAAAACTTTTTCTTAAATTTAATTTTTTTAATAGCTCACGATTTAAAGAAGTTAATTATTTTTTTTAATTCAAGAGCATTGATTACATCTTTTAATAGAGATTTTCCTAATGGTGTGACTTTTATAATGCTTAACGCGTCATCTTTTCTTAAATAATCATTTTCGATTAAAAATTGGATATCCGTATCCCACACTTCAAAGAATATTTCCTTCAAATCATTAATATTTATGTTTTCATCAACTTCTTTAGATAGAGCAATTATTAACGCCAAAGTTCCATATTGTGAAGGAGAAATGCGGTCATCTTTTCCTTCAGAAGTTAAAATATAATATTTATGCCCTAAAAAGTTAGAAGAAATGAATTCGAAGCCAACTTTTGTGAGATTCCGATATACATCACTGATAATCTTTTCGAAATCAAACCCTCTACTTAGATTGACTAAATCTTCCTTACGGATCATTTTTTGAGGGCTTGTGAGCACAATTTTTGTTATTTCTCTAACGGTATTTTCATATGATTCTTGTTCCATGATTTATTTATTTCAACTCTCTTCAATTTTTATTAATTTTAAATTATTTATGTCAGAATTTATGTCTAAATTTGATATAATAAATATTAGATTTATTTCTGAGAGAAGAGCTTCTTTACTAAAAAGAGGGAGTATCTTTCTTATTGCTCTTTCTGTTGAACCTCGTTTATTAAAACTCTCTGGTATAAGCAAATTTGAAAAAACTACATATTTTGCATCATTTAGCACCTTTATTGAGAGATAAAATACAATTGCAAAAAAAACCTTTTCGGGGGTAGTTAAATTTTCAAACTTTATTCTTTCTTTTTCATTTCGAGTGAAGATAATCTCAATGAATAAGTTTTTCTTATCATCGTTAAAAGTAATTAAAAATTGGCTATCTAAATTTATTTCTTTCAAAAATAAGTTAACAAGAGTTTCCACTTTTTTTAATAAATTTTCTAAAAATTCAAATTTTTGGATTATTAACAAAATTTCTTTTTTAGAATCAGTAATATGTATTTGATCTTTTTTGCTTTTCATTTTATTTTTAAGTTCTAATATTTCACTCTTAATTTTAGAAAAATCTTGTGGATTCTTAGGATTATAATAATCTTTCGGAACCTCAATTTGAGCTAATTTGCGCTCAATTAGAGTAATTTCTGTTTCAATTTCTTTTTTAGATCTAATATTTATCTCTTCGAGGTTTTGAGTATCTAAACCTAAAGGCAATTTAGTCTCTTGGATTTCATTTTTTAATTTTTCTTTCAATTGTTTTATTCGAGCTTTATCATTTTGAATTAGAGACATTATTTTATTATGATCTTTCTCAAATATTTTAAATTGAGGCTCGAATCTAGCGATCTTAGATTTTTTCTCCTCGATCTTTGCCCTAAGCTGATTAATCTGGTGTTGTTTTTCTCTTGCATTAATTTGAAGTCGCTTTATTCTTTCCGAATTTGGTACATTTTCCCCTTTTTCACCGATATTTTTCTTTTCAGGTTTTTCTTCGGTTCTGTTTTCCATATGGCGTGTGATTCTATTAATTTCACTGAAATAGGACTTCTTTTTCTGATTTAACTTAGTAATTTGATTAAGAGCCTCAGAAATTTCCTCTTTTAACGAATCGATTTGATTTTTTCGTTTAAGATAATCCTCTTCAAAATAGGTTAATTTTTTTCGATTATTCTTTATATTCTCTTCCAAATTATTAATAAGTTCTGTAATTGTGGATATAGCGCTTTCTTTTTCATAAAATTTCGATATCTCTAATTCATTCAATAATTTCTGTTTTCTGGTTAAAAGAGAATTTAATTTAACTAAATTATTAAAGTTCACATGAACCGAGTAGAGTTGATATATAATTTCTGAATTTCGCTTACTTTTTTGAGAATAAGTAATTAAATAGTGAGGTAAGTCTAAGGCTTTTTTAAGATTTGGATATTGTGCTTTTGATTTATTAAAGATGTCAATAAAATTTTCTATTGAAATACAGTTCAGTTGTTTTAAACACTTTTGAAGCGAAGTATTGGCGTAAGAGGCGATATCATTCTTTTTTAATTTTCCAAGAATTAGAGTGAATCTATCGTTTATCACATACTCCTTTGAACTAATTTCTAACTTAAAATTTTGTTTTGAGATAATATATCACTTTAATTGAATTGTTATTCTGCTTCAAAATGTTTTTTATATCTCTTGAATTCTTCAGTCTTTTTCTTTTTTCTTTCCCGAATCAAATCTATTGGATTTGCACCATCATCCTCTTCAGCCAAATACCTATTTTTAATCGATTTATCGAAGCTATCCTTAAACTTTTCAATTTTTTCCGAAGTTTCTTTACTTATTTCAATTTTAATATTATTCACTTTTAGATCAACTTTACTTAGTTTTCCTCGGTGTTCCTTACGCCTTTTTCTTTCAAACTCCTTACTTGGAAGTCTTAAATAATCTTGATAGAGGGCATCTTGTTTTTCTTGGTTTTTCTTAAGTTTTTCAAATTCTAATCTTTCTTGGTTGTTCTTAATAATGTCTTGCTTTAGGTCTAATTCTTCTTTTGTTAGACTAGCTTCATAGGTTTGCCGATATTCTGAAAAGGATAAACTAGGGTTTTCATAAAATGCTTTTTTATATTCATTTATGAAGGTTTCATCGAACTTATCTCGAACCATGTTTAGTTGCTCGTTTAATCTGGCTTTGATTAAATCCTGATAAAATATGTTAATTTTTTCGATAATAAGATTAAAAGTCGTATTTTCTTTCAGTGAATCTATCAATTCAAGCCATTGAGTTAATTTAAGTGAATGAATATAAGTAATATTTGAGACAATTTTCGAGATATTTTTATTTTTAATTAACGAATTACCAAGAATTTGAAGATTTTTTTTATTTAATTCTAGCGATTTCAATTTTTGTTTATAACTTCTTTTAAATTTTGTCAATAGTTCATTCTGAAACGCATTAAAAAGAATGATATTATGTTCGGTAACTGGTAGTAAATCATCTATTAGAGATTGGATTGAATTTAATATGAAATTAACTCTATTTAATTCCTCCTCAGAGAGCTTCAAGGATTCAATTTCAATATTATTGATAGGGAATTCATTCGAAAGAGATTTGAGTAGATTATAGGCACTTTGGAGATCATTAAATGAAGATAGCATGCCTTTGATTTCTTCAAGATTTAAAATTTCATATTCGATCATTATTATTTCCTTAGAACGGTCTATACTAAATTTCTGGAGGGCTTGGTTGCGTATTTTTTGTAGCTGAAAAATTCCTAACTTCTTTTTTGGCACTTAATATGTCTTGTCTCTCAACATGAATCGCAGTTCCACCAACAAGTAACATAGAATCATAGAAAAGATCATATGTTAGAATACTTGTATTAATTGCTTTTAATAATGCAACACGAGTCCCTCGTTCGATATCTGAACCCGAATATCCATATGTCAGTTTTATTAGACCTTCTTTTTTAAATTTTTTTGAATATTCATTCCACAGTAAATTATTCTCAAATTCAGAGATTACATATCCAAGTTTTTTGCTTAATGCTTTTGAAATTGATTGAATTTCCTCATATTCTTCATCTAATTTATTAAAAATGGAGTTGTCGACTCCAATATTGGCATTTTTTAACTTTTTTAAAAACGATTCAATAATTTTTTTTCGTAAACGATAATCAGGGAAATCAAATCTAAGATGAAATGTGAACCTTCTCCAGATAGCAGAATCCAGCTGATTTTGGTGATTCGTTGCACCGATAATTGCTAATGGAATTCCTTCATAGTTTATTCTATCAATAACCTGCAGAAAGGATATTACTGCTCGTTTAATTTCTCCAACTTCATGGATATTTGATCTTTCAGAGCCGATGGCATCGATCTCATCAAAAAATAAAATAAAACTTTTTCTCTCACGAGCAATTTCGGCTGCTAGATCAACAACTCTTCTAATTTGTTTTATTGTATCACCAAGTAATGGTGAAACCAAACGATCAGTTTCCACAACACATATTGGAATATTATACTTTTTTGCATAACCCCTTGTGAGAGACGTCTTTCCAGTTCCTGGTGGTCCATATAGAAGTATAGTTAAATTAGGATTTAAATTGGTATCTTTTAATTGGCTTGTAAATTCATCGTATTTTTTTAAAGCTTTAAAGAAATCATCCAAAATTTCTTTCTTAGTCTCATTGCCAATAATATCATCTATCGATTCTTTGATATCTGAAGGAAAATATATTGCTCCAAACTTACCCATCCTTTCTTTTACAACGTCATCAGTATAAACAAGGTTCCCTTCTATATTCTTATTCTTACTACTAATTTCAATTCAACTCATTTTATTGTAATTTATTTATTTTTTTCTTTCTTTATCAAATTTTTCAGAATAAATTGCAATCTCCTCAATCAGTTCTTTAAGATTATCTATCGTAGATCCAATAAAGTTGAAAATTTCCTTTCTATACTGAATTGAATCCCGAATTTTCATTTTATCCAATCCTAAATAATTTGGAAAACAAATTAGCTTCATTAAATATGGTAAGACTTTCTCATTTGTCTGTAAATCTTTGAAGATATTATAAAAGATATTTTCATCCGATAATTTCCATTTTAAAATACCCATATAAATTAAAAAAGCAAAATTCATAGAAATCCAATTAATTAATTCCTTTGAAAGAAATCCTCTTCGTTGAGAGGTAAATGCTAGATAATATATTACCAGAGTCTCATTGCTAAACTGTGGAAACAACCGAATTGTACCATCTTGTTGTTTAATTTCATTTAAAAAATTGTGATTTATTAATATTTCAACAAAATCATGATTTGGTGCTAAGAAAATCTCGTTCAATTGTCTTAACCCAATTCTCTCTGCGAGTGCATCAATTGATTCCTCTTCTGCGTTCGCAATAGAGTCAACATAAGGCAAAAAAACTTCGCTTTTTAATATCATTGGTAATTCAGCGCTCTCTCTTTCGGGATATTCTCCAAAATTTGGATCCAGATTAAAAAGAGATGTAATATTATTAATAATTTGATATACTTTCGGAGATATTCCAGGAATCTGGAATAGATCGGGATTATGTACTTTTTCCCGATAATAAGTATGGGATTGTAAAATATGTCTTTGGCATTCATAAAATTCGTTGGAGGCTTTCAGTAATTTATCATAAATAATGCTTAAGTTAGCTCCTCTCGGAAAGAGTTTATCTTCTAAGAATTTAACTAATACATAGAGATAGGTATTTTCTAAGTTGGATTCATCGGGATTAGTTATATGCCTTAATAAATTTAACGCATCAACCGATTCATAAAGAAAGTCTATGATATAGTCTTTTATATCTATAATTGGAATTGAATCTCTATATTTTACAATAAAATCCTTTATGATTTCATATACATTAGTCCGATACATCGCAGAAAATTCAGATAAAGCTCTAACTTTTCTTATGTTCCTTTTTTCCTCCTCCGCACGTATGTTATCTAGTATTTCAGTATCAAGTAGAAGATCAGCATCTAAATCAGCGATAATGCGTCGAGTTTCTCTTAAAATTGGACGCATATGGCTTATAAAAGTTAAATATCGGGGTAAAATATCAGTCCATTTTTCTCGTTTCCTTCCTGCTTTAGTTGTTCTCGTAGATTTTTTTTTATAACTCATTATATCCAACTTTCTTTAGTTTATTTTATTCTTCTTCATAACCCACTAGTACTTCAGTAAAGATATTTGCAATTTCCACAAATATAGGAATTTCTACGCGACATAGATTACCTAAAATCCATTTATTTACGTCCTTTAGTAAAAAACGTATTTGAGTCATAATTTTTTTATTGACTTCTGAATCAATTATTTTTGATAACCATAATCCGCCACCTAAACGATATGCTACAATCTTTATAAGTGGTTCAAATAAAGATTCTAATACTTGGTTCATCATCCAAGATTTCGGTATAACACTCATTCTGTTCTGATCAAAACCAGGATCATTTAAAATGGGATTACTTTCATCCACAGATAATTTTGGTAAAAAGCTTAATAAAAGAATTAATGCAAATATCGCACATATACCATTGATAGTATAGGCCCCCCCAATTTTTTCAATATCATCCCTATATATTGCTAAATTAGCTAAAAACATACATATAAACACGTTCCGATCAAAAGCATCTGATACATAAGCATAGCCTAATTCTTCATCTATTATTAGATACTTCTTCTCAAGGATTTTGATGATATCGTTTGGAAATGTATAGAACGTATAGATCTTTCTTTCACTTTTTCGGATATCTTTTTCAACTACTAACTGTTTCGATATAAGCCCAAACATATTGATAAGCTCTTCAAGTTGTTTCGTAATATAATGTTTTGGCTTATTTGGATCTCCAAACATTGCATAGAATTGATAATCGACTATGTGGAAATCATTTCTTTTACTAAAAGCCTCAACCATTCGATCAATCACAGGACCTTGAGTTCCTAAGGCAATTGCTTTCGCTTTTGAGGTCACAAAACCGTTTAATAATTCATTAATCACAAAATCTTGCTCATGAGTTCTTGAATTTAATATTTGTGAAAACGCTTCTGTAAAGTTTTTTGTATTTGGAAAAAAATTATTTTGAATTTTATCGTCTATAGATTGCTTAAAAAGTTCGCCATTTTTACGTGGAAAGTATGTCTTTATATTTTCAAGTCTCTGAATTAATGCGTCCTTTGCCCCAGGAATATTCTCAATATCGCGGTTTTTAAGTTTCTCAATTGAATTTTCAATTCCACCTTCAAAATTTCTCAATAATTCTCTCCATATATTATCCTGAAATTCTGTCACTATTCTCCTCTTACTTTAATCATTATAATTTTACTTCATTAGAGATTTTTTTTAATGCTTCAATTAATGGAGCTACTAATTTTTTATCATAAATGTTTGGAGATGACATACCTCTTTGAGCTTTCCATCCCATTTGAGTGTTTTCTCCCATTTCTCTCCTTCCATATTTCATAAATTTACTTAAATCTCTTGCCCACCAATAAAATCTTAACCACTTTTTATTCGGGGAATCTTTAGCGTAAATAACTACGATTGATTTCCATTCTCCCATTAACCATTTAACTGTAATTCCACTTACAGGTAAATAATAATTGATAGGAAAATCGCTTTGAAATCGTAAATCCAAATCTTCAGGATTAATATTAAATATTGGTTGATTATAACCTTCGAGTATGACAATTTCACCGCAATGAGGACATTCATAGTGAGCTTTCATTTTGTCCATAGTTTTTTGGCATTTAGGGCAAGTTCTGTTTTCAATGATGCGATACTTTATGATATCAAGATTCTTTTCTTTTTCAAGGTCTTCTTTAGTTTTTAGTTCATTTTTTCCATATTTTCCAGTCCAATTCCATAAATCATCAAAGGAGTTATCAATCTTTTCTAAAGCACGAATTGTATTATTAAGAACATTTTTATTGTAAATTTTAAACATTCCTGCGTGTTGCAAGCTTTTCCACCAAGATAATCGTATATATTTTTCATCTTTTATCATGGGGCTATGACATATTAACACAGCAAACAATCTATTTGGTGATTTATTAATGATGATACCCGATTCTGCAATCTCATAATCTTTATTCAAACTCACATTATTATGGAAATATTCACCATCGAGAAGTATTCCCTCACTTACTTTTTTTTCTTTTTTTTCCTGAGATTCTTCATCCTTTTCTTTTAATATCTTTTTACAGCTAGGGCATTCATAGATCCCGGCCACTAAAAGTTTCATTTCAACATTACAAGTGGGACATTTCATAATCAATCTTCATTGCTCATAATAATTAATCTTTCATAATCTAAATTTAATAATTTCAAGTCCTTTTTAGTTAACTCAGAAATTTTAGATTGTATTTTAACAAGCTTATCTCTAAGAGCAATTAATTGCTCTTGAATATTAATTACAATATTATCCTCATTAAAGGATACTTTTTCAATAAATTGAAGATAAGAATTTTTTTTATGCTTGCCATTATATATTCTTTTAATTTCACTGATTTCTTTTTCTAGAATATATAATTCATTATTCATTAAAAGTAACAAATTTAACTTGTCAATCCATGTTCTAAAGATTTCAAGATCTTTATCAATTTTATCAGTGTTAAATTTTTCTGGTAATTTTATCTTCTCTTCCTTTATAAAGGGAATTATTTCATTTTTATTTTCAATTGCAGTATTAATTTTTTGGAGTACTGGTTTAGTTATCAATATTGGATCGAAAATTTCAATCATGCTTCTAATAGAATCTCTAATTTCAATAAATCTATCTTCAAAACCTTGAATTGTTATTTCTATTTTAATTGCTTGATAGATATTACCGTATTGGTCCAATATATAATAAAGTTCATTTGATATATTATAATCGTGTTCATCAATTTGAAATATAAAAGGATGTATAATATTCGCTTTTTCGCATTTCAGAGCTTGTAACTTGGTTAACGCTAAATTAAAATCTCTCCTACTAAGATTTTTAAACTTTTTGTGAATCATGAGATAAAGTAAATCATCGGGCACCATTAATGCATCATTTTCTAAAGTCACTGTTTCTTCACCTAATCTTATAATAAAATCATCATCCTTTTGGTCAAATTCTTGAATACTTCTAATATTTTTAAATAAACCTAAATCTATCGCAATTTCAATAAATTCTCGCTCCCAAAATTGTACTATATTACTTTTGAATATATCATCTAAGATCAAAATTCGTTCATATGACTCAATTAACTGTGTATTACTAAAATCTTTGAATAGATCATTTCGTATGACATAAAGAAAAAGAACAATATATCTCATATCTTTATCATCAAGAGTTTTTTCAATCAAATTTAAGTCATATTCAATAGACAATTTTTTATGTTCCATGCCTAAAATTCACTAATTCCTTTTAATTTCATTTCTTTAATCTAATCAAAAAGAGTATTTGAAGTAATTAACCATTGCTAAAAAATTTTACGTTTTCCTTGAATCTATGAACGAAAAGCTAAAATTTTTTAGTTTTGGTTTCTTTATACTAATTACTAAAGAACCCTAAAGTGAATCGTAATGGGAAGAAGAAAACGAAAACAGCCCACCTACAAAAGAGTAAAGAAAGTTCCTAAAATTTTTACATGTCCAAATTGTGGTGAGAAGAGTGTCAAAGTAGAAAATATTAGAAGAAGTGCAATAGCTACAGTCAAATGTGGCAATTGTGGATTAACAAAAGAGGTCATTGTCAATTCTATATCTGAACCCGTAGATGCTTTTGGAGATTTTATAGATATTTATTATGCGGATCAGGAGTTACAAAGATTAGAAAAAAGAGTTGAGAAGTTAAAGAAAGATAATGAATGGGGCGAATTAGCACTATCTTATGCTATTTTATCTGACATCTGTAGAGCTAAAGCTGCCGAAGAGTTAGAAAATGAAGAAGGTGTTGATATGGAAGAAGTGGAAAGATGGAAATTGAAAGCGGAAAAGTATAAGAAATTAGAAAAGGATGCAATAGGGCAATTAGATACGCTTGAATTAGAAAAAGGTATTAAGACCGATGAAGAATCTCTATTCTCAGAAGTGGATGGAAGTGATATGAAAAAAGAAAAGAAAATTGATGACATTTTTGATGATCCCGGGTTTTTAGAGTTCTAAACCATTAACTATTCTTATCAACATTCAAATTATGAATTATTCTCTTTTTAATCTCTGCGGGAATATGTTTCCATATAGGCAGCTTTAGAATAAATTTAAAATATTCGAGAAATGATAGGTTCTTTTTTTTTATAAGATAGGACCAGTTATTAAAAGCTAAGTTATTAAAATGCCGCATTAAATTGACTCCTAGTAAATTATAGCGTGAAGAGAAAAATCTCGCGATATATGCCCCTAATCTTTTTTTTTGGGGAGTTAATTCGGGATAAATCGTTTCTGATAACGATCTATTAAAGATTTCATAAATTGAAAAAATAGGGATAAGTGTATTCACAGAGGTTATAGTTTTTTTCTTAAAGTCTTGATTTTTATAAGATAGGGCACTTAATTTATTCAATTCCTCAATTGCAAAGTTAATGTGATTATTTTTAAAATTTAACCACATCATTCCCATTAAATCTCTTAATGATTCAATTTGTTGGATGACTTCAGATTGCTTAAAAGTAAAATCATTCTTATTTTCTTCACACTTGATTAATAAGAGGAAAATAGAATCACTTTTTTCATAATAATTCTTCTCTAAAGGAAGAAGAAATTTCAAATCTAAATAAATTAATTCAAAAGGAGTTAATGAGTGATAAGTGTGACTATGAAGAGGTGTAATCCAAATTAAATTCATTAGATTCTCCATTAAGCGTATAGATTTCATATAACATTCAATTTTCCTAAACTTTTCAGTTCTAAGACTCTGCAAAGAAAAGTATTTTGATTGATTAATTCTAAGTTTTATTTTTTCTAACCATCCTAAAGTACTAATAAGATCTTTCTTTATTTTTTTAAAATCTAATATTTTCTTGATCAGAAGCTT
>SDNW01000011.1 GCA_004524725.1 Promethearchaeota archaeon | reverse complement strand
ATTAAATAAACTCATTGAGGAATGCTATAATAGAAAAGCAGAATTCCTACGTGAAAAAAGAAGGCAGAATGAAATGAAATTTGTTTTAGAAAATGAAGAAGCGAAAAAAAAACTTACTCCCGAAGAGCTAAAAGTTCAAAAGCTTAAAGCATTTGAAGAAGAAAAACACCGAGAAGAGACTATATCCAATGAAGCTTTTGAGAAAATCGGTAAGGCTTCAGACTTAGCAAATGTGCATCAATATGAGGAGGGGATTGCTCTCTATCTTGAAGGCGCCTCACTCTTCGATCAAATTGGATGGATTAATGAAAGTAAAAAAGTTCGAAATACAATTTCATATCTAGAAAAACAAAGAGAAAGCTATCTTCAAGAAATTGAAAGAGTTAAAGCTCAAGAAAGAGAGAGAAAGGAATTGGAGCAACAGAAGGAAGCAAAGATGGTTGAGTATGCAGTTGTGCAAGAAGCAAAAATTACTGAAACTCAAGCTGAAAAAATTGCACAATTCAATGCCAAGAAGCAAGAAGAGGAACTATTTCAAAAGCGCATTTCTGAAATGATTGATGAGGCGGAAAAACTGGCAAGAAAGTATGATATTGATATGAAAAAAGCAATTAAAAAAGGAGAACTAGTCGAAGAATGCATTTATCCAAAAGTTATTCAAATATATGAAGAAATTAAGACAAGAGTAGAAGAAAGAGGATGGAAAGATCAAGCCGCAATCTACAGTACCCAGATAAAGAAATATAATGATCTTTTAGAAAAGGATGAAAGAATTCGACAAATAGAAAAAGAAAAAGCTAGAAAGCAAAAAGAATATGAAGAATTACAGAGGGTGAAAAAGTCTGAGACTCCAGATACTTCACGAATACAGTATGTTCAAGGTTTAGAGAAAGAAGAAGGAGGACAAGACGCTGAAATTAAAAATCAGATCGAATTTATGGCTAATAAAGCTGAACAAATGGCTCGTGAATATGATTCACAATTTAAGAAAGCTATAAAAAAAGGAGATTTAACGCTTGAATCAAAATATCCTAATGTTATCAACATATATTCAAGAATCGTAGATATGGCTAGTGAAAAAGGATTAAACGAAGAAATTGCAATATATAGTACTCAAATTAAGAAATATGAGGAATTATTGGTAAAGGAAAATAATGTAAGAAAAACTGAACTTGAAAAAAGAAAGAAACAAGAAGAATTTGAACAATTCAAAAAGTTGGATAAAGAGGAATTAAGTGAACTCCAAATTAACAATATTACTCAAATTAAATCTGAACAAGAGGATTTAGATTCCAATTTAGAAAATCTTATTGATTCGATGGTCAATCAAGCTGAAAAGATGGCTCGTGAGTATGAGGTTGGGATAAAAAAAGGAAATTTCGATTTACACTGTCCGTATCAGCAAATTATAGAAATTTATGATGAGATTAGGAAGAAGGTTTATGCTCGAGGTTGGCAAGGAGAAGCAGAATTATACGCGAATCAGATTAAGATCTATCAAGAAAAGGTGCAAAATGATTTCAAATTACGTGAACTAGAAGAGGAAAAACGCAGGAAGCAATTACAATATGAGGAATCAATGAAAGTTTCCCAGAAGACAGACTCCACAAAATATATTGCATTAAAAATAAAAGAGGAGGAACAAGATGAATCTGATTTAATTTTCAATGAGGCCATGGATTTAATTAATAAAACTGAAAATGAAGTTAAAAGTTATGAATTGAGTTTGAAAAAGGAAATATTAACCATCAGTAGTCCTTATGAAATGGCAATTAAAAATTATGAAAAGGCAAGAAAATTGTTATTACAAATTGGCTGGAAGGAAGAAGCTCTAAAATTAAACGATACTATAAGCTTATATAAGCAAAAGAAAGTTCGAGACGATAATTTAAGAAAAACTGAAATGGAGAAATTAAAAAAGGGGAAGATAACACCTCAGATCCCTAAAATAAATGAAGAGGGGCAGTCTTTTGCTGAAGAACAAAAAAGAATGGAATTAGAGAAATTAAAGCAGCAAAAAACAAAGGAAGCGGATTTTGTGTTTGAATTGATTAATCGAGCAGAAAGTAAGGCAAAAGAGTATGAATTGAAAAAAAAAGAAGATATCCTTAGCATAAAGTCACCTTATCAAGAGATTATTAACACTTATAAAGTTGCCCAAGAAAAATTTAAAGAGATTGGATGGGTAGAGCAGGCATCTCAATTGGTAAATACAATTAATCATTATAAGGAAAAAATGAATGCTGATGAAAGGTTAAGATACCTAGAGCATGAACGTATGAGAAAAGAACAAGAAGAATTTAAAAAGCTGAAGATTGAGTCCAAATTGGCTAAAGAGGCTGAAGAGGAATTGAAAAAACAAAAAGCAAAAGCCCTTGAGTTAAAACGAAAGCAACAACTAGAATATGAAGCTAAGAAGGATCAAGCATTTAACTTTATGGACCTTGCAAAAAAAGAACTCGCCCAAAATAATTTTGAAAAAGCCATAAAATTTTATCAGGAAAGTGAAAAAATTTTTGCGAAAATCAATTGGCCAGAAGGTATTAGAATGATAAATGAGTCTGTAGGAATTATTAAACGAAAAAAGGAGAAATATGAACAAGAGCAGAAGTACATTCTCGAACGGGAAAAAGAAAGAAAAAGGTTAGAATCAGAAATAAAACAGCAAATCACTAAAGCTCAAGATCTTAAAAAAATGCAAGAAGAACAAAGAAGACAAGAATTTTTAGAGCTCCAAAAAGAGAAAGAACGAGAAAAAGAAATCGCGGACCAAGCGTATAAATTATTAGAAGAAGGTACAAAGTTGAAAGACAGAAAGAAATTTGAAGAAGCGTATGAAAAATATATCATGGGAAGAGATTTGTTTGGAAAACTGGATTGGCAACATGAGGTAAGTCGAATTAATAATGATTTACTTTTCATACTTAAGAAGGAAATGAAGCAAACAGAGAAGATTAAAGCAATCCAAGAGAAAAAGGTGGAAGAACGAAAAGAATTGGAAGTTTTATTAAAAGAGGCAGATTTAAAGCAGCAGGAACTGGAAAAAACTAAAAAAGAAGAAAAGAGGAAACAACGAGAAAAAATAATTGAAGAGGAAATGGAAAATGCTAATTCTGTTATTAAAGATCTTAAATATAATGAGGCAATCTTAAAATTCAAACGCGTAATAAGGAAGTTAGAAAAAATTGGGAACAATAAACTTATTAAACAAATAAAAAATAAAATTAAAGTCTTAGAGAATGCAAGTCAAATTCCATTAATAGCAATTGAAGATATAGAAAAAAGCGAGTATCGCAACCAATATTCTCTTGCTTTCAAAGCGTTAGATAAAGCTCAATTGTCAATTTCAAAAAACCTATATATGAGAGCAATCTCAGAATTAAACGAAGTTATTTATAATTTAGAGGAAACTAAATTAGGAGATAAATATATTCCACTTCTAGAGGAAAAAATCAATACATATAAAAAAGAATTAGGAATAGAAGAGACTATTAGACCAAAAGAGAAAGAGCCCGAGCCAAAACTAGAAAGTGATGATTTAAGAGCGAAAATTGCCGCTAGAAGGGCAGAGAGACGCAAAAAAGTTCGAGACCTAATGGATAAATAACTAATTAATTATTATTAATAATTTAAAAAAAATAAAAAGAGGGATTATATTAATTCTTCAATCCCATTTACGATTTCTGATTCGATGATATTTGGGTTTAAATTTCTTTTGACTGATTCTTCAATGAGATATTCTGTCTTAATAAGATCTCTAATACCTACTCTAATGGCTTCACTTCGATTCGGAAACTTTCCTTCCGCAACCAAGATTTCTAAAACCTTTAAATAGGATTCAGGTAGGTTTACTGAAATAAGTTTCATTACTCACATCACCATCTATTTTTTAATCATATTATGAGCGTATATATTAACATATAACAGAGGTGATATATAAGGATTTCAATGGAAATTGACCCCAAGTATTCCGACAGAAACAATATAATACATATAAATTAGAAAAAGTATTAATATCTTTTAGTTTTCTAAACACGAATGGATGATTTCAACTTTTTCAAGATATCTGCTCTTTTCCTTAAAAAATGTACCGAAAAATATTTATATAAGGCATTGTATGTAACACCTAGTATATAAGACGTATATAAAAAACAGAAAATGGAGACAAAAAATTATGGCTGATATTGAAGCTCAATTAAGAGAGCATCTGAAAAATGGGAAAGATTGGGAAAAAATGGCAACACCGGTTGGTGGTGTATCTGTTGTTAAAGTCCCAGCTACGAAAACTAGACCTGCTTTATTATTTCTGGAAGTCAATCCTTTAAAAGAAGATGGAAAACCGATGAAACGCAAGGGACTATTTGTTGGTTCGAAGGAAATGCTTATTAAATTCGGAGAAGCGTTGAACGATGATAAAGTATTTCAATTAATAGGAGAAATCGAAAAAGTAAATCCCGAACGTTCCACGAATGATAGTGCAAAAAAGTTAAAAATGTAAGTATACCTTTCCAATAATTATATTTTTATCCTCATGATCTAAGCTCAAGTCGTTTACTTGAGTAAATTTAAATTCATAAAGACTTATTTTTAATTATATTATTATTAAATATCTTGTTAAATCAGAAAATAAAGTAATCTAAAATTTTAAGGAGATAAAATATGGAAGAAGATGGTAAGCATTGTATCCAATGTGGTGGAGAAGCTTTCCGATTAGTGCATGATGAATGGATGTCAAGAACTTTTCGCTTTGTTGAGAATGGTCAATTGAAAATGTGCGATGGATGTGGTGCTAAATATTTAGTGTGTAAACAGTGTGGCTCATTATTCACTCGAGTTCATCCTGCTTTAGAGGCGTGGGAAGTTAATCAAAAATGTCCTGCATGTGGATATGAGGATCCAGAAGTAAAAGCATGGGATGGAGTCTCCGCTCGATAACATAACAATTTATTCTTTATATTTCTTTTTTAATTGGTACACAAATAATAATCCATATTAACTTAATGTTCCTATAATAACCTTAGAAATGGGGTAGAAATTAATCTCCCTCCAGTAAAAAATATAACAAATAATATATTATTTAAGAAAATTAAACACATTTAATTGAGAAAATTTAAATTTTGAGTTAGCAAATAGTGTTTTAAAGAAAAATTAATTGTTTCTCTTAGTAAAATCATGAATAGCATAAAAATAGAGATTGCATCCCCTGAAAATATCGATTCTTTAATGAATTTAACTAAAGAATTGGTAGAGGGTCTTGGTCAAGCTTTTGAGCCTAAGAGATTTGACTGGGGAATTCGACGAAGATTATATGATCCATTGCAACGACACGGCATTTTAATTGCGGTGGATGAAGATAATGAAAATGAGGTTGTAGGTATGATTATTGCAGAGCTAAGAATTGATCCATTTGGTTCTTCTGAGGGATATATAAAGCAAGTCTTTCTCAAAGAACAATATCGAGGTAAAGGAATTGGAGCGCTCCTTCTCAAGAAAGCCATAGAACATTTAAAAAAGATAAAGGTTGAAAAAATAAAAGTTAATATAAAAGAAAAAGCTCAGCAAGCAGCTAATCTTTATTCAAAAATGAATTTTAAAAAAGTGTATGAAGTTTTAGAATTAGACCTAGCTAAGACGCCCTCAGATGATTAGCTTATGAATTATGACAAAGATCATCCTTGGGTCGAAAAATACCGACCTACTTCATTTGATGAAATTGTGAGTCAAAATTTAGCGATCAACAATCTCAAGGATTTTGTAGATCGTAGAAATATGCCTCATATGATATTTACTGGTCCTGCGGGTACTGGTAAGACTAGTACTGCTTTAATTGTGGCCAAAGCAATTATTAAAGAGGAATTATACCATCGAAATGTTTTGGAATTAAATGCCTCGGATACAGTGAGAATGTCTTATGTGAGAAATGTTATTAAAGCATTTGTGGCTCAAAAAATGATTATAGATGACAAAAGCTTAAAAATCATAATTTTAGATGAAGCTGATAACATTCCGAATCAAGTTCAACAAGCATTGAGAAGAATAATTGAGAAATATTCTGAGAACGTTAAATTTATTTTGCTATGCAATTATATTAATAAAATCATAGATCCAATCATTTCTAGATGTGCCGTATTCAGATTTATTAATTTATCAAAAGAGAAGATTATTGAGCGATTAAGGTTCATTGTAAAAAAGGAAGCATTGCAAATTCCGAAAAATATTGAACGCAAATTTTATGAAACTTTATTTTTTATTTCGGGAGGAGATTTGAGAAAAGCGATAAATACTTTGCAAATGGCAGTAGCGTTGGATCTAATCGATAATCTAAATCTAGATGAATTATTGCGCATATCTGGATTTTTAGATAAAAGTACTATGGGGCATTTAATTGAGATAGTCAATGAAAAAAATTTTAAGCGTGTTCGACTACTAATTGAAGAGCTGGAAAAAATCGATAGTCGAAATTTAATTAGACAAATAAGTGGAAATTTGAATGAATTCAACATTCAAGAAGACAGTTATAACCAACTTCTTATAAATTTTGGAGATATTGATTATCGGATTAGTCAAGGAGCAGATGAAAAACTTCAAATAATCGCATTATTAGCAAGTATTATAGAAAATTTAAATTAAAAACTCCTCAATTAGGTTTCATATATGAGTGATAACATACCTGTTTGGCGAATTAAATATTTACCTCATAGCTTAAATGAGGTATGTGGCAGAACCGAACTAATTCAAAGACTTTCAGATATTATAAAAGAAAGGAATTTCCCTCATTTACTATTTATAGGGCCGGAAGGAAGTGGAAAAACTACCATCGCAACCCTCTTCTCTGAAGAGTTTTTGGGTAAGTATTTTAAAAGCAATTTTCAAAAAGTCTATGCGGATATGCCCTTGAATAGCGAGGAATTAAAGCAAGCTCGTTCTGATGCCTATATTTCGACAAGTAAAATTGGAAGCTTGGCGGGGAAGAAAGTCACTACTCCTGCATTCATTCAAGTTAAAATAAAGCCATTTATCGAATTAAAAGCATTAGGAGATGTTCCTTTTAAAATACTTATTGTGAAAAATTTTGAAGCTTTGGATTCAAATCAACAAGCCTTTAGAAGATTAATGGAGATTTATGGGAAAAACTGTCGGATGATATTAATTACGACAAAAGCATCTGCTATTATTGACCCAATCATCAGTCGTTGTCAAATCTTCTTGATTTCACCTCCAAAATTTG
The DNA here is from genome assembly GCA_004524725.1 of Promethearchaeota archaeon. Classification (GTDB taxonomy): domain Archaea; phylum Asgardarchaeota; class Lokiarchaeia; order Sigyniarchaeales; family SOKP01; genus SOKP01. The sequence goes on along the minus strand of SDNW01000011.1, from coordinate 31,895 downwards.
AGGATTTTAAGGGCGAGATTACAAAAATTGTAGACCAAGAAGATGTTGAAATTGAGGAGAACAATATTAAGCTCCTATATAAAATAACAAACGGGAAAATTGCTGAAGCAATTGATTTATTGCAACTTTCTAGTATGAGTGGGAAAAAAATAGATAATACCGTCTTATATCAAAATTTAATGAATTCACAGACTAATTTGGTGAGAAATTTGTTATTAATCTGCTTAAAAGGGGATTTTTTGAAAGCAAGAGAACTTTCAAGGAAAATTCAGTCAAATTATAAATATTCCTCCCAAGAAGTATTTAAATTGATGCTAAAAGAAATGCTTAAACTCCCATTAAGTCGTTATGCGCGAGAAAAGATTATTAATCTAATTGCAGACGCAGATTTTAGAGCGGTTGATGGGTTGGATACAGATATTCAGATTTCTAATTTATTAGCAAAATTATGTGATTTTGCTGAAATTCTATAGGTGAAAAGTATGAAAGATACATTAGAGCGTCCGTGGGTAGAAAAATATCGACCCCAATCCATAAAAGAAATGGCAATCCCCCAAGCTAAGGTAAGTGGTCATAGGGTGGCTTTAGATGAGGAATTAAGAACATTTATAAAAACCTTTCTTACTGAAATTCAAAATATTAACGAAAAGAACAAAAAAATTCGAATCTATAATAGAACGGTTGAAGATAAGAAACAAAAGAAAGAATTGAGTGTTCCCCCAGAAAAATCAGCCGTATTGTTAGAAGGCCCCCCTGGTGTGGGAAAAACTTCTATCGTATATGCCTTAGCAAATGACTTAAATATGGAAGTTATTGAAACAAATGCTTCTGATACAAGAACGAGGGATGCTTTAGAATCAAAATTAAAGGAAACCGTAAAATCAAGGGGAATAATGGACTTTATCGTTCAATCAAAGGCTAAACTTATCTTAATAGATGAAATTGATGGGATTTACGGGGTGACCGACCGAGGTGCTGTTCCAGCTGTCTTAGATTTGATTGAAAATACTCAATTCCCAATAATAATGTGTTCAAATGACTATAAGAGAAATCTACAAACTCTATATAATAAAATTAGAAAAATTGAGATAAGCGCGTTATCTAAGGATGAAATTCTTAAAGTTGTAAAACGGATCTTAAAAAAGGAAAAGATTGACAATTTTAATCCAAAAGATTTGAATTATATAATCGAAAAAAATGAGGGTGATTTACGAGGAACCATTAACGATCTTCAAGGAATATACCAAGGAGGTTTAGATACTGATACTAGCGAATTAATTTATCAACTAAATCGAGATAATAATGAAGAAATATTCTCTCTAATCCGAGAGCTATTTCAAGACGCCAGAACTCTACAACAAGCGCGTAACATTACCGATAAATCCGATGTTGATTATAATTTTCTCTATAAGTGGATAAATGAAAATTTACCAACCTTCATCAAAAAAACTAATGAATTAAAAACAGCTTATGAAAATTTGTCTTTAGCCGATGAAGTTTTTGGTCGAATCCGTAAAAATCAGTATTGGTCACTTTTACCGTATTTTTATGATCTTTTCTCGGGAGGTGTGGTATTAGCAAGGAAATATCATCCTGAAAATGAGGGGTTCAGACGAATAAATTTTCCTCGTTTTACTTCAACAGGGTTCTTCTCTTTAACAGTTGCAGAACATTCATTTGTTGAAAAAATACAAGAAAAATATAATGTCTCAGAAATCGAAATTATTCAGAATTTGTTGCCATTTTTGAGAAAACTGACTTCTGATTCAAGAAAATATCTGAAACTTGTTAGTGACTGGTTTGATTTGGATGCGAAGGAAAAAAAGTTGTTAACGAAATAAACTACTCATAAATTAGTATTTAAAAATATATGTTTGCTTGAGCTTCAAGATTAGATTCTTTCAGTAAATTTAATATAAATAATTATTCTTTCATTAAATCTGCTTATTTATGAATCGGGTTGTAATTATAAATACCTTCCCCATAAAAAGCCTAATTCTTCATATTAATTTCTAATTATAATAACCCATTAAACTTATAAATCGATTGAAATTTCACTATCCTAAGAAACATTAAATTGATTTATATGTCTGAATTGGAAGGAAAAGAACTTTTTGAAGAACGGGAATCATTTATGAGTCGCAGATCCCAATTAACCTTACAAATTGTAGGTGCTGCGTTATTTAGTGCACTTTCAATCGTGGTTGGGGCTTTATTAACACCAACTTTAACTAATTTAATACGAATTCCTGGTTGGTTTATTGCGATCATTGACTTAATATCTTTGGTTTGGGTTTTGTGTTTTTATTTATTTGGAGTAAAGGCTGGGATTCTGTGCTGTATAATTGGAACGGTTGGATTAATGCCGTTTGATCCTTCAGCACCAGTTGGGCCATTAATGAAATTAGCAGCAACTTTATCTTTAATCAGTGTACCAATTTTGTTTCTTAGATTGTATAAACGCGATGGTACAATAAAAAAAAGTCAGAAGTTGAAAAAACCTCATAACATTATAGTTTATGGCGCATTAGGAACACTTTTAAGGATTATAGTAATGGTCGTTCTGAATGTTATCGTATTTCTAACTATATTCTCGCTTTTTCTAGACCAAGTTAGTTTAGAATTTTTGGGTTTACCTGAAATTACTGGGATGACTGCTGTACTTATCGGAGCACCCATCATTAATGCATGGCAAAGTGCTCTCGATCTGGGTATACCTTATTTCCTTGTATATGGAACAAAATTGGACGAAAGATTAAATATCTGGTAGCAAATATACCATCTCTTCTTTTTCTTTTTTATAACTATGATTTATATTTAGGAGAATTATTAAGGAAATTGTAAAAAGATTAATTTATTAAAATAGGGATAGTTAATATTTAACATCTCTTTTAACAATAAAAAATCACTATGATATCCCAAGAAGTAAAAGATTTCATATTAGAAGATGTTGTATCTCGGTTTTTGAGATATGTTCAAGTTTGGACTACTTCAGACGTAAATTCTTCAACATTTCCATCGACAAAAAGTCAATATGAACTAGGAAAAATATTAGTGAAGGAATTAGAAGGATTAAACTTGGAAAATATTGTACTTGATGATAGATGTTATGTTTACGCAGATTTGCCCGCAAGTGAGGCTCTGAAGAAAGCAAAACCAATTGGATTAATAGCTCATTTAGACACTTCGGAAATGGTCAGTGGAAAAAATGTGAAGCCTGTAATCCATAAAAAATATGGTGGAGAGCCCATTCATTTTTCCCAAAAGAAAGATTTATCTTTGAGTATTAAAGATTCCCCTGAATTGGAAAACTATGTCGGATTCGATATAATTACTTCTTCGGGGGATACATTATTAGGAGCAGATGATAAAGCAGGAATCGCTGAAATAATGACGGTATGTGCGGTTTGGAATAAGTATCCGCAATTCAAACATGGACCAATTACTCTATGTTTTACACCCGATGAAGAGATCGGAAAGGGAACTGATCATATTGATAAGAGTCGGCTACCAGATGTTTGCTACACTTTAGATGGGTCAGATATGGGTGAGCTAGAAATTGAATGTTTTGATGCCCGTAAGGCAATAATAACTTTTAATGGCGTCAGTGTTCATCCAGGGTATGCAAAAAATCTACTGGTTAATGCCATTCAAATAGCTAGTCGTTTTATCGCTGAGCTTCCAGAATATCAAACACCAGAACATACTGAAGATAGGGAAGGATTTTATCATCTTAGTCAGTTAAGTGGAAATGTGGAGAAAGCAACAGCATCGATAATTTTAAGAGCTTTTGATTCCAAAGAAAATGAAAAACGGAAAGCATACCTAAACCAGCTAAAAGACCTCTATGAGTTGAAATATCCTGGCTTAAAAATAGAAATACAATATCTCTATCAATATAAAAACATGTTAACCTATTTAGAAAAACAACCAGAAGTAATTGATTTTGCAAAAGAGGCGATACAAATGGCAGAGATAGATTTGAATATTCATCTTATTCGTGGTGGTACGGATGGTGCAAGGCTTAGCGAAATGGGAATTCCAACACCAAACTTATTTACAGGAGGGATGTTATTTCATTCTAGAAAGGAATATATCCCAACCATTTCGATGCAGAAAGCATGCGAAGTAATAATTCATTTAGCAGAATTATGGTCTAAACAATAATTCTATGCGGTTTTTACTATCTTTGAAAAATCTGTGTAAGCAAAAATAATCATACTAAGGATCAATAAAATCGAAATATATAAAAATGCCCAGGATGCTGAAAACATATCATATATTAACCCGAAGATAATGGATTCGATCATACTAATAAATCCTACTGAGAAATAATAGTAGCCATATGCTTTTCCACGTTTATCTTTCCCAACTAAATCAGCAATATAGGCACGTGAAATAGGATCTACTGAAGCCATATAAAATCCGTATAAAATATAAATTATGGTTATAAGGATGAGTGAAAATAGGGATGTCGTAATTGGGAAGATCAAAATTATACAAGAAAATAATAATAACGCTAAACCAAATAAAATAACCGGCTTACGGCCAATCTTGTCGGAAAGTGAGCCCGTAATTGGTGAGAAAATAGCATAGACAATATTTAGAATTGAATATAATAAAGGTATAATAAATATCAAGTTAATAGGGATGAAATCTGCTGCTCTTATAATCAAGAAAGAAATGTCCAAACTAGCAAATTCAATAACCCCTAATAGTATTATCAATTTAATGAAGTTTTTATCAACTCCTGAAAAATTATACTCTTGTTTCTTGGCTTTTGGTTGATCTACTACTTCTTGAGGTGATATATCCTTTATAAATAATATAAGAATAATTGCAATGATACCAGGAAATATGGTAAAAAATATAATATTTGAGAATGACCAGTTAAAAAGCAATAATATGACCGCTGTAAAGGAACCTATGACGGCACCTAATGTATCCATAGCCCGATGGATTCCGAATGCTTTTCCTTTTTTTATAGCATAGTAAGAGATTAAAGTGTCTCTGGAGGAAGTACGTAATCCTTTACCCACTCTGTCAGTTATTTTTAATCCTAAAATAAATTGCCACGATGGACTAAATCCAATAAAAGGTTTAGAAATATTTGACAAGGAATAGCCAAATACTACAAAAGGTTTCCTTCGATTAATTCTATCACTCAACCAACCAGTAATTCCTTTTAATACATTAGCGATAGCATCTGATACTCCGGAAATTAAACCTAAAATTATTCCTGTTCCACCAACTTCGAAAATAAATAATGGTAAAATGCTTTGAATCGTTTCACTTGAGATATCAGTAAATAAGGAAACTAATCCCATGATAAATACAGGGACAGATACCCCAACTATGGCTCTTTTTGTAATGGACTTTTTGTTATCTTTTCTCATGATATCTTCTAGTCAAATACTCTGTGTTCTCCTTTTTTTTTATGTAATTCACATAGTAAGTAAAGTATTTAAAACCGTACTGATGCCTAACACATTAGAGATAACCGCTGCGAAAAATAATTGAATGATATTAAAGGAACTTAGTATAGTAAGACTGAAACTATTGGTATTTTCGTATATTAATGTATTTTGAATAATTACGACAGTAAAAATCGCATATGTAAATAGTACTGATGGAAAAAACAGCCACGAGGAGGTGAGTGAAATTAGAAATGTCTGAATAAAAAGTGAAATTGCGATTGTCCATAGAGATTTCCTCCTTTCGGTTTTCAAGAAATTAAGCTGAGGATAAATTATCTTTCTGTAAAAAATCTCTATTGAAAAATATATTGGAAATATTAATTCAGCGACAACTATCTGGATAAAATTGGAAGGCCACATAAATGCAAAGGGATAAGAATAGGTAAAAAGTATATAAATTCCTATAAAATAAAATGTTGTAAAAAATGCAAAAATGACATGTTTTAAGCGAAATTGAGATTTCAATAACTTTTTAAATTGAGTGAACCCAAACTTAACTTGATCACTCTTTAATTTATTATAATAGTTCACCGCTTTGATTATAAGATATACTATAGTAATATTTAATGAAGCATAAAAAATTCCAATTAATCCAAAGAAACGTTCAAAGATTTGCCAATTGAGTAAAAACATAGCTGTAAAGATAATTATTTTAGCTATTTGATATGATTTGCGAATTTTGGGAAATCTTGATTGTTTTTTGTCTTTCTGAGTTTCCAGTTTCTCATCCTCATACGTAAAAAACCGTGATGTATGAGATGTGAGCAAAAGTACAATCATAAATAATAACAACATACAAAATAGTAGCGTAATATAGTTGATTATGAATGTGATATATATAGGCCCATTAATCGTAATGGAGCCGAAAAAATATCCTTCAAACCATTTAATAGACTCAATTAATACAACATCAGTAAAAAGTTGATGACCACCTCCGATTAAAGGGGTAGTGATAGGAATCACTGTGCAGTTTGTTAGTTCTTGGGCTTTAATCGCATTGGCAGTGAAATTAAGCATCTCATCGTCAACATGCATAATAACTAATAGATTGTTCGTATTACTTTCGTTGAGCAGATTAACAGGAATATAATTATCATAATATTCAGTTTGGATTATACCTAACTGTTCAGGTTTAAAATTAACCAATGGAGCCCACGTAACAGTGATATTGAATCGTGGATCAAGTGCTTGATTCATTAAGACTACCATTCCACCCATGGAATGCCCAATCAACCCGATTTGTGAAATGTTGACATTGGAATAAAAAGGTAATGTTTCTAATACATTTAATAAATCAGAACATGCCTGGGCAACAGCAGGTCTTTTGGTTATAGGATTTACGTCTATAACTGTGCCACCGCTCTCTCCATGACCTTGATAATCTAAAGAGGCTACATAAAAACCCCTTTTTGTAAACTCTATAGGAATTCTTAGATCAAAATCCCTTTGACTACCAATTCCGTGGCAATAAATTAATAATGGTCGATTTTGCTGGAAATCTAATATTTTTGTAGGATAATAGAGATTAGCATAAAGATATGACCCAGAAGATGCAAACTGAACTCGTTCATATCTAGAATAACTCTGTAGTTTGTTAACATGAAGATAAGTAAGGGAAATTGTTAAAAAAATGATGAGAAGGATGATTCTTTTAAAAAATTTTATATCTTCACGCGACAAGTTATCCATAGCAGAATGAACTCTTATAATATTAGTGATAATAGTATTATTCTTTCCCATATAAAACTATTTTGGAATAAAATTTAAGAGTGGAATTTGCATTAAATTTATATCCATTGTGTTAAAAATATATATTGTGATTTCTGATGTCAGATAAAAATACTCTTAATGTTATTGATGGGACTTTAAGATCCGTAGAAGAAAATTTTAAGAAATTTATAGAGGTTTTGGAAACTGCCAAAAACGAGCTTATCGTATTGGAAAATGATAAAGCTCAACTTAGTCATGATAAAGAATTGCTTGAAAGCGAGAAAGAACAATTAGAACAAGCAACCATAATGTTAGAAAAAGATAAAGCTAGTTTAGAAAGCCAAAAGCAACTATTGGAAACAGAGAAGCAGAAATTAGAAAAGGAAAAAGAAGAGAAAGAGGAAAAAATAGGTGAGTTAACGAGTGAACAATTACGCTTATTAGATGAATATAAGAATCTAAAAATTGAATTAAAAAAGTTCATGAAAATTGCTCAAGATCAAGAAGAATCCGAATTTAATTTTGAAAGAATTAAAGCTTTATTATCAATTACAATGCTTCTAATTCAAGAGATATGGCAAGGTCAACCTCATTATCGGATTTTATTAACGCTTCATGGAGAACGAGAAGAGATGACTCGAGAACAACTTAAAAACACTACTGGAATTTCAGGAGCAATGGTATTACGCGCAATCCATGAGTTAGTAAAGATAGATTTAGTAGAATATGATGAAGAGCGATCCCTTGTCAAATTAAAAAAACGACTATTTGAAAAGAAGGCATTAGAAAATAAAGAAAAAAAGTAATTTATTAAAGATTTTCAAACTTAATATTAAGCTTTTTTTTGAGTTCTTTATATCTTGAGCGTAAAGTTACTTCGGTGACACCAACAATTTCAGCAATTTTATATTGCGTAAGCTCTAGTCCTTTAAGCTTGCATGCTATATATAAAGCGCCTCCCACGATTCCCTTTGGGTCCTTTCCACTTGAAGAAAATTTTGAAACATAAGTTTTAACGATTTTAGTAGCAATGGTTAAGATATCGTTACCTAATCCTAGATCCACCACATATCTCGGAATTAAGGAGACAGGATCAGTATTTGGCGCTTTAAGATTTAATTCTTGCAAAATAACTCGATAGCATCTTCGAATATCTTTTGGGTTTTCAGTGGATTCGTCCAAAACTTCTTGAAATGTCCTTGAAAGTCTATACTTTCTAATTGCATAATAAAGACACGCCGCAATCATTGAATTTATAGATCTTCCTTGAAGGAGATTTCGTTTATGAATTTCTCTATAGATGGTCATGGCTTCTTTTTTTACATGAGAAGGCAACTGTAATTTACTACTGATCCTTTTTAACTCTGTTGTAGCAATTAGAATATTCCGTTTCTCCCAACTCATTCTGGTATTCCATTTAGCCGCTCTTTTTAAGTCAGGATTTTTAATTTTACTTTTATCGATCACTGTCGTTAATCCGAGATCGGGTAATAGTACGGAGATTGGGGCTCCTGTTCTTTCTCTATTATTCTTTTCGTTGGTTGTGTAGGCTCTTCTTCCATCATGAGAATTATCGACTCTCTTCTCTTCTAATACGAGCCCACATTGGTTACAGATCAAGTCACCCGTTTCTTTTATAGAGATAATTTGACCTCCACATTCAGGACAGATGTTAAAGACACTTTGAATATTATTTAATTTTAGACTCAATTTAACCCCCTCCTCGAGTTCCAATTTTTTCAAAAGATAAACTACCATTTTTACCTATATCTACTTTAATTAGATCATCATCCATAAATTCTCCTTCTAATAATTTAAGCGATAAAGGATTTTGAATATATTGTTGAATAGCTCTTTTTAAGGGACGTGCTCCGTAATCGGGATCAAATCCTTTATTGGCAAGCATTTTTTTCGCGGCTTCTGTTAATTTTATTTCGATATTATGTTCTGCTAAAATTTTATTTAAGTTATTAATTTGAATGTCAACGATTTGTTCAATTTGTTTTTCCTCCAAAAAGTTGAAAACTACAATTTCGTCAACTCGATTTAAAAATTCGGGTTTAAAATAACCTCTTAATGTTTTAATAATCTCTTCTTTATTTTGACCTTGATCTTTTTGGCGAGCGTCTAATATGTATTGGCTTCCGACATTGCTAGTCATGATTATGATTGAATTCTTGAAATCCACAGTTCTTCCATGGCCATCGGTCAAGCGTCCATCATCCATGATCTGGAGTAATATATTAAATACTTCGGCATGTGCTTTTTCAATTTCATCAAATAAAATGACTGAATAAGGACGCCGCCTTACAGCTTCAGTAAGATAACCCCCCTCATCATAGCCTACATAACCAGGAGGTGCACCGATCAACCTTGCTACGCTATGTTTTTCCATAAATTCTGACATATCGATTCGAACCATAGCATTCTCATCGTCAAATAAAAATTCTGCTAACGCTTTTGCGGTTTCTGTTTTTCCTACACCGGTAGGTCCCATAAAGATAAATGTTCCGATTGGGCGGTTAGGATCTTGGATCCCCGCCCTTGCGCGTCTAATCGCGTCAGATATGATTTTCAAGGCTTCATTTTGGCCAACAACTCGTTCTTTAAGGCGTTGTTCCATTTTAAGCAATTTATCTCTTTCTCCTTCTAACATTCGAGAAACAGGAATGCCTGTCCATTGAGAAACAATTTTTGCAATGTCTTCTGAATCGACTTCTTGCTTTAACATTGTCTTATTTTTTTGAATCTCGGCTAATTCAGCATTATATTTGTCTAAATCTTTTTTTAATTGATTTAGTATACCGTAAGTTAATTCTGCTGCTTTTCCGAGGTCGCCCCGTTTCTCTGCTTTCTCGGCGTCAATTCGCGTTTCCTCCATTTTTCTTTTAATCTCATTAATCTTTTGGATTAAATTCTTTTCATTATTCCATTGAATTTTTAGTTTGTCGCTTTCTTCTTTGAGATTTTCTAATTCTTCGTCGATTTTCCTAATTTTTTCATTGCAGGATTTATCATTTTCTTTTTTCAATGCTTCTTTTTGAATTTCTAATTGTATTCTTTTTCTCTCAATTTCATCGATTTCTGTTGGCATACTGTCAATTTCAATTCGTAATCGCGAAGCAGCTTCGTCCATTAAATCTATAGCTTTATCTGGTAAAAATCTGTCCGCAATATATCGATGAGACAACGTCACAGCGCTAATAATTGCAGAATCCGTTATTCTTACTCCATGATGAATTTCATACTTTTCTTTTAATCCTCTTAAGATCGCGATTGAATCTTCTACAGATGGTTCTTCAACTAAGACTGTCTGAAATCTACGAGTTAGAGCCGCATCTTTTTCAATATATTTACGATATTCGTCAAGAGTTGTTGCACCCACTGCTCGTAGTTCTCCTCTCGCTAAGGCGGGCTTTAGCATGTTAGATGCGTCAATTGCACCTTGAGCAGCACCAGCTCCAACTAAGGTATGTAATTCATCTATGAAAAGGATGTACTTTCCAGCACCTTTCTCAACTTCTTTTATAAATGCTTTTAACCTATCTTCAAATTCTCCACGGTATTTAGCTCCAGCAATTAAAGCTGCCAAATCCAAAGCAACAATTTCTTTATTTTTTAAGGCTCCCGGGACATCATCGTTGGCTATTCGCTGGGCAAGGCCTTCAACTATCGCAGTTTTCCCCACGCCAGCTTCTCCTATTAACACTGGATTATTTTTAGTTCTTCGCGATAAAATATGCATAACTCTTCGAATTTCATCATCTCGCCCTATAACAGGATCGATTTTCCCTCTTTTAGCTAAATCAGTAAGATTTCTACTATATTTTTCTATAGAACGGTATTTTCCTTCTGGATCTTGGTCGGTCACATTTTGACTCCCCCGAATACTGGTAAGTGCTTGCATAATTCGGTCGCTGGTGATTCCATAACGTTTCAAAATGGCATATTCTGACGTAGCTTCCATTTTTGAAATCGCTAGTAATAAATGTTCGGTGCTCAAGAATTGATCTTTTAGGACTTCTGCTTCTTTCCAAGCTCTATCAAACAGTTTTCCGGAATTTGGGGATAATAATACATCGGTTGCCCCAGATCCGGTCACTTTTGGTAGCCTATCAAGGTCTGTGTTTAATTCATATAGTAATTTATTAACATTCACTCCTAATTTTTGTAAAAGTGGTCTCGTGATTCCATCTTCCTGTTCTATTAAACTAATTAATATATGTACGGGCTCAATCTGCTGATTGTCATTCGTTTGAGCTAAAGATCTCGCAGACATCATAGCTTCTTGTACTTTAATCGTAAATTTATCAAATTTCATCATATTTAATCTCCTCCTATAAACCCTCAGCTTTTAGTTTTTCCATCAATTCCTTTTGTTTTCGGTTTAATTTTTTTGGTACCTTAATATTAATTCTTACTAATTGATTACCACGTTCATCGGAATTTAGTTTATAAAAGCCTTTATTTTTTAAGCGTAAAATTGTAGAATCTTTCGTTCCAGAAGGTACAGTAACATTTATTGGTTTTTCGACACCAGGTACTTGTATTTTTCCACCTAAAACTGCGGTAGTAAAAGGAATTTCTTGTTCTAAATAGATATCATCTCCCTCCCTCTCAAAAGTATCATGATCAGATACATGAAGGATGATATAAAGATCTCCAGGAGTGCCTCCATTCTGACCAGGCATTCCTTTTCCTTTCAATCTTAATTTTTGGTCATCTCTGATTCCTCTTGGTATCGTTACGGTAAGAGTTTTATTCTCTCCTGAAAGAGGATCACGATATTGCACTTTCTTCTTTCCACCGTAAAATGCGTCCATAAAACTTATTTCCATATCATAGCGTAAATCCTCCCCCTCACGGGGATAATTCTGGGTGGTTGTTGACCTAGCTCGGGTGCTTCCCCCGAAATTAGAAAACACATCAAAAATGTCACCTAAATCATTAAAAAAGTCGTATTTCTGGCCTCCTCGCTTTCCTCGCTTTGAGGAAGACCCAAAAATGTCACTGAAATCAAATCCTCCTGGCCCTCCAGAAGTTGAATAATAATAGGTGGTTCCATCTGGTCCTTGATAAACTTGTTGTCCATCTGGACGATTAGCATATTGTTGATAATTGAAGGGCTCTCCATCTACTACTCCAAATTTATCATACATTTCTCGTTTTTTATCATCACTTAAAACGCTGTATGCTTCATTAATTTCCTTAAATTTTTCACCCGACTTAGCTTCATCGGGATTCACATCAGGATGATATTTACGAGCTAATTTACGGAAAGCTCTCTTAATTTCCTCTTTTGATGCTCCTTTCTCTATTCCTAAAATATTATAATAATCTTTTGGCATATTTTATAACCCCATATAAATCTTAAAAAAATTTAAAAAAATGTTAAAAAAATAAAAAGAAATTACTCGTATTCTGCATCAACTACTCCATCATCTTGACCTGTGGCTCTTCGAAATTGTTCTTCTTCGATTTCATCTTGCGTTTTCCCCTGAGTTCCATAAGTCGCTCCGGGCGGGGCACCTCCCATTCCTCCAGGAGCTGTTCCTTGAGGTCCTTGCTGTTGTCCGTAAATTCGAGATGATACTTCATGCAACGAATTCTGTAAAGCCTCACTAGCAGCTTTGATTCTGCTTAATTCTTCAGATTCAACAGCACTTCGTAATTCAGAAATCTTTTCGAGAATACGAGACTTTAAATCGCCGATAACAGCTTCGTTCTCTTTGAGCAACTTCTCAGTCTGATAGATTAATGCTTCTGCTTGATTTTTTGCCTCAGTTAATTCTTTAAATCTCCTATCTTCTTCAGCATGGCTCTCAGCTTCTCGTACTTTCTGTTGGATTTCATCTTCAGACATTTTTGAAGAGGCCGTAATAGTGATTGATTGACTTTTTCCTGTACCCTTATCTTTTGCCGAAACATTAAGAATTCCATTTTGATCGATGTCAAAAGTTACCTCAATCTGAGGAACTCCTCGTGGTGCGGGAGGGATTCCAGTCAAATGAAATTTACCTAATGAGATATTATCTGCGGATTTCGGGCGTTCTCCTTGCAATACATTGATTTCCACTGCTGGCTGATTATCTGCTGCCGTGGAGAAAGTCTCCTTTTTCTTCGTTGGAATGGTTGTATTTCTATCGATTAATTTCGTAAATACGCCACCCAATGTTTCTACTCCTAAGGATAACGGAGTCACGTCCAATAATAAAAGATCCTCGACTTCACCAGTTAGAACTCCCCCTTGAATTGCGGCACCTATAGCCACACATTCCATCGGATCAATGCTTCGCTCTGGCTTTCTGCCTAAGAAATTTTCGAATTTTTCTTGAACACTCGGCATTCGAGTAGGTCCACCGACTAATATCACTTTATCTACTTCTCCTTTCTGAAGTCCTGCGTCTCGTAAGGCTTTAATAATGGGCGCTTCTAAGCGTTTTATCACTGGTTCTATTAATTGTTCTAATTTAGCTCTAGTAATGTTCATGTTCAAATGCTTTGGGCCAGAATCAGTTGCGGTAATATAAGGTAAATTAAGATCCGTTGTAATAGATGTAGAAAGCTCTATTTTTGCTCTTTCTGCAGCTTCTCGTATCCTTTGCATGGCCATAGAATCTTTGCGTAAATCGACGCCTTCAGATTTCTTAAATTCTTCTACGATATAATCAACTAAAATTTTGTCCATATCAGTTCCACCTAATTGAGTATCTCCCGCGGTAGAAATAACTTCAAAAACTTGATTGTCCATTTCCATAATTGTGACATCAAAAGTCCCACCACCTAAATCTAATACTGCAATTTTTAGGTGCATATCTTTCTTATCCAATCCATAAGCCACCGCTGCGGCAGTGGGTTCGTTAATTAAACGCTTTACATCTAATCCTGCGATCCTTCCCGCGTCTTTAGTGGCTTGTCTTTGATTGTCGTTGAAATATGCAGGTACTGTAATAATTGCTTCAGTTACTTCTTCTCCTAAATAAGCACTTGAATCTTCTTTGATCTTTCGTAAGATCATTGCAGATATTTCTTGTGGAGTATATTCCTTACCGTCAATTTCAATAGTGTACGAAGTTCCCATTTTTCGTTTTATCGCTGTAATAGTTCTATCAGGGTTTGAAATCGCTTGCCTTCGAGCAGGTTCCCCAACAAGTCTTTGCCCATCCTTCGTGAATGCAACCACAGAAGGAAAAGCTTTACCGCCTAGAGTATTTCCTTCGGCGCTCGGAATAATCGTTGGTTTCCCACCGATTAAAACTGCTGCTGCTGAATTGCTCGTACCAAGGTCAATTCCTATAATTTTTCCCATATTATTTCACTCCTTTATTTATTTTTTATTTTAATTTTTTGTATAATTTTTAATTCAATTTTTTATTTTAAATTTAATTTGTTATTTTTGATACTTTCACCCTTGCGGGCTTCAATACATTGTTATTTAAATAATAACCTTTATCAATTACTTCTAAAATCGTATTCTCAGGAAGATCATTATTTTCTTCTACCATAACTGATTCATGTTTATAAGGATCAAATTTTTCTCCTTCACAATTCATCGGATTCACTCCTTCTTCTTTTAGTATCTTTTTAAAGTTTTGAACTATCATTTGAAAACCATTTTTAACTGATTCATCGGTTTGATTAATTTCCAGAACTTGCTGAGCACGTAATAAATCTTCGTAATGATCAATCAATTTTTTCATTATTTTTTCTTTTATCATAGCATTATAATTCTCTTTATCCCGCAGGACTGATTTTTTATAGTTTTCAAAATCAGCTCGAGTTCTAACCAATGAATTTAAGTATTTCTCTGTTTTCTCTTCTAAATCTTTTAATTGTCTAGCATCTTCTTTTAGGTCTTCAAGTTGTTCATGTAATTCAGTTTTTTCAGTCTGAGCACGATCTAGTTTTTTTGCTAACGATTCATATATTTTTTTGATTTCCAGTAATTTATTGTATTCTGCTTTCGAAATAGTTACTTTATCTCTTGGATCTTCCAATGCTTTTCTTTCGTTAAAGAAACTATCATAAAAGTTTTCAAATACCATATTTTTTATCATTTTTTTTTTTTTTTCAATATTTTTTTTGTCAATTAAAGATTGACAATCGTTCGTTATTAAGTTACTATTGCAATACCTATTTAAATGTTTCGTTTTTGAATAATAAGTCAATTTAAAAGGGAAAAGGAGAAGGATTGGGATTTTAGACCCATTTATGGGGGTGCTACTATTAATTAATATTTAATTAAGTTAAATTTCTTAAAAAGAATTGATTAGCTAGCATTGAAATCAAAGAAAAAAAACCCTAACTTTTTTTTTAGAATTTTAGGGATAGTATCATTTCTGCTTCCAGTGGGTGGTTTTATGCCGCTAAAGTTGCAGTATTAAACTCGATTTTATCTTTTTATACGATTAATTTTTTGTATAATAATAAACCATTAAGCTTTTCATTGAAAACGAGTTTTATATTATTAAGTTAGATATTAAGTAAACAACTTATACATTTACAAATTTTAAAATTCTCGAAAACTATGAAGTATAGAAAAATGGGTAATCTTAATTGGGAGGTTTCCGCACTTGGTTTTGGATGTATGCGTCTACCAACAAAATCTATAATCAACAAAGAAACAAATAGTAGTAAACAAGTTATCGATAAAGAGTATGCTATAGAAATGATACGTTATGGTATTGATCAAGGAATCAATTATATTGATACTGCTTGGCCTTATCATGACGGCGAAAGCGAATTAGTTGTTGGAGAGGCACTTAAAGGAAAATATCGAGAAAAAGTAAAGTTAGTGACAAAACTTCCAACATGGTTAATCAAAGGTGAAGAAGATTTTGATAAATTTCTTAACAACCAACTGAAAAAATTACAAACAAATTATTTAGATGTTTATTTACTCCACTCCTTAGGAAAAGATCTATTCGAAACTGTTAAAAAATTCGATTTAGTTACAAAAATGGAAGCAGCAAAAGCAAATGGATTGATAAAGCATATAGGCTTTTCTTTTCATGACTCATTGAAGGTTTTTAAAGAGATTATTGATTTTTATAATTGGGATGTAGCCCAAATCCAATATAACTATTTTGATCCAAATTATCAAGCCGGAGTTAAGGGTTTGAAATATGCGGCGGATAAAGGAATTGCCATGATCATAATGGAACCACTATGGGGTGGAAAATTAACACAATCGTTTTCAGAAGTTGAAGACATAATTAAAAAAGCTCATATTAAAAGATCTTTAGCAGATTGGGCATTTCAATTCCTTTGGAATCAACCAGAAGTATCTGTGGTATTATCTGGTATGGGAGAGTTATGGCAAGTCGAAGAAAATTTGGAAAGTGCTAATAATTCAGCAATAGGATCTCTGAAAAAAGAAGATATGGAAATTATTTCAAAATTGCGTAAAACCTACTCCAAATTTATTACTATTCCTTGCACAAACTGCGAGTATTGTATGCCTTGCCCGAATTCTGTTAACATTCCTCAAAATATCCGATTCTTAAACGATTTTATATGGTTTGGTGAGGAGCAAAGGGAGCGATTTGAGGGGTTATATACGAAATTCTTAAAAACTAAAGAAGAACTCAAAGAATCTGAAGGAAAAGGAGCGGGAAATGCAAGCTTATGTATTGAATGCGGAGAATGTATTGAAAAATGTCCCCAAAAGATCCAAATTCCAGAAGTTCTTAAGAAAGTAGATGCAATCTTAGGAAAAAAGCAGAAAATCTCTAACTTTTTTTAATGTATTTCTTTCTATTTGGAAGGAAGATTTATAAGTATGAATAAACACAATATTCAAAAAAAAAATTAGTGAAATATATTGGGAAAATTTGATGGTCAGTATAAAGACATGAAACAAGCATATAAAGCGTCTTCTAAAATCCTTGAGAAACGAATGCAAAAAGAAAGACCGACAGATTTGGAGATCTTAAGAAAGGTTGATGACTCTTCTATCATAATTGTAGCAGGAGTTTATGATAAAATAGAATTAGTCTTAGATCTGATTAATGTCCCTTATGTATTAATACAACCAAGTGATTTTAACCAAATTAAGTTACGACCAGATCAGATTTTAATTATCAATTGTCCGGGTGAGATCACTCAAGGTCTTAATAAAATTGAGACTTTTGTGAAGCAAGGAGGATTTCTATTTACCACTGATTGGGCATTATTAAATATTTTAGAGAAAATATTTCCAAAGCTAGTTAGATATAACCAAAAGCCCACCAGCGATGATTGCGTAGGCGTTGAAGTAGTAGATAAATCAAATAAATTTCTTGAGGGATTATTTCAAGGAGGGGCGGATCCAATATGGTGGCTTGAAAGTTCGTCTTATCCAATTGAGATTCTTGACCATGAGAAGGTCAAAGTGTTAGTAACAAGCAGAGAAATGAAAGAAAAATATGGCGAGGCTCCGATAGTCATAACTTTTGAGTATGGAAATGGTGGGACTGTACTTCACATGACAAGCCACTATTATCTTCAAAGATCTGAATTAAGAACTAAGCGGCATAAATCGACTGCGAAAGATTACTTAGTGTCTGAGATGGGGTTTTCTAAAAAAGAAGCAGATGAAATCGAAGAGCTTGAAGGGCTTAGCCTTGGAGAGGCGGAAAATGCCTATTCTACTACTCAATTTATCAGTAATGTGATTGTTGAACAACAAAAAAAGATCAAAAAGCGAAAAGAACAAAAGTAATTCTCTAAAGTTCTCGTAAATTTTTTTTAATTCTATTATAAACATTTTTTAATCCAAGATCATCAAGAAATGAATCAAGTTTGCTTTTTGATTCGTGTTTTTTTTCTGTCGCCTGATGTGTTTGGGTTTCATTAATTAAGTCTGAGCCACAATATTCACAGATTTTTTGATCTTTAACGAAATATTCTTTACTACAATTAGGGCAATTCATCTGAGGGAAATATAAGATGTTTATTAATTATAATAAAATGTCAATGATTTAAAGGTTTCAATATAAGAAAATAAAAAAAGTTAATTATTTATGGTTTAGTTTCTGATTCGGGTTCTGTATCGACCACAGGTTCAGGCTTAGGTTTTGGCTTGGATTTGGGCTTTGGTTTACTTTCTTCTGTAGACCAATTATATTCTTTGGGACCCATGAACAATAATAATACCGCTGGTATCAGAATTGCTAAACCACCCCAGCCGTACCATCCAAAAATTTCAAGAATAATTCCCCAGAGTAACATCCAAGGTAATTTAAAAGAACCTAAAGGCAAATACCACTCATATAGAGCATCCCAGTCCATATCAGCGCACTTATTAGAAAATTTAGGTCTAATTATGGCCAAACTTAATAATATCAATACGATACCTCCAATCACATACCAAAAATCAGTAAATGAAAACCAATTAATGAGGGGATAAATAGAACTCAAATATAATGCTTGGCCAATAAACCAGATACCAAAAATAATACTTATAACTCCATTTATGAGTCCTATTATCCAAGCCCATTTTCCGATATTAGATACTATTGAAGCGTATTGCCATTCTTCACTCATAAGATTAGTTACCTCAATCCTTAATTTAATTTCTTTATAAATTTCACAATATAATCATTGTGATAACTCGTTATATTTATTATTTTTTAGGTCTAATTTAAAATTAATTATAATTGCATAAATAATAAGAGAGGGATCTATGAGAGGAGTGATTTTTCCTTGTTAAAATTTAATCCTCATCGGGCGATAAAATCTCTCCTACATAATATAATCCTATAAGGTTTCCTCTCTTTTGGAACTTTCTTGAAACTAATAGGATTATAACGTGTTCGTTTTCATCGAGATATCCCGTCTCGACACCATATTTAACGGATTGTTCAATTAAACTTTCTGCGTCAAGTTCAAAAAAATCAATATTCTCTATATGAATTGGTTGGACTCCCCAAATTAACTGTAACTCGCGAGCTGTTCTTTTAAATGGGGTCATTGCGATTATTGGTAAAGGAGGACGAAATTTAGAGATCATTCGTGCTCCATATCCTCTTCTTGTAATAACAAGAATCTTTCCGTGAAAGTTTAAGTCTTCCATCTCTTTTGCGAGGGAATGGATTGCGTGCCCTAAGGTTTGAGTATGGGTTAATCTATCCGAATCATAATCATCAGGATGACGTAGTGGTGCATTCTGACTAGCAGTCAATGCTATCCTATTCATATAAACCACAGAATTGATTGGGTATTTTCCAACTGCCGTTTCAGCTGAAAGCATAACCGAATCAGTTCCTTCGATAACTGCATTAAATATGTCATTTGCTTCTGCTCTTGTGGGGACAGGAGTATTGGTCATTGATTCTAACATTTGGGTTGCTACAATAACGGGTTTCCCTTCTTTGTTGCATTTACGGATAAGTTCTTTTTGTTTTATGGGTACTTGATCGGGAGATATTTCAACCCCGAGGTCCCCTCTGGCAATCATAATTCCATCTGAAACTTCAAGAATTTGATCAAAATTATCAAGAGCAAGAGTTCGTTCAATTTTAGCAATTAGTTTAATTTCGCTATTACCATAATTCTCTAAAAGTTTTTTAACAGTAAGGATGTCTGCACCACTCGAGACAAATGATATCGCAACAAACTCTGGGTCAAGATCTGCGATGAATTCCAGGTCTTTTATATCTTTTTCTGTAGGTACTTTTTGCTTTAAATCTCCAGATGGAATATTCACTCCTTTATTATTACTTATTAATCCTCCTGCGATTACCTCTCCGATCAGATGATCTTTTTCTCGACTTTTTACTTTTATTTTTATAATTCCATCATTTACATAAAAAAAATCACCTTTCTTCACAGATTTCACAAAACCTGGTAAAGGGATGGCAAATTTTGTATCATCGCCCCCACCTTCAATTTCATGCTCATATACTTCTACAGTTTGTCCAACGTTTAATATATATGCTTGATCATCCCTGAATTTACCGACTCTTATTTTTGGACCTTGAATATCGGCTAATATGCTTATATAGTTATCAGTTTCACGGATTTTTTCAACTAATTCCCTTTTTTCTTCATGAGTCCCATGTGAGAAGTTTAATCTAAACACGTTTACTCCTGTATCAATTAACTTCTTAAGGACAGACTTCGAATCTGAAGCAGGTCCTAAAGTTGCAATAATTTTAATTGGATTTTCACGAATTGGCATTTAAATCTTCTATTTAATCTTTTTTATATTATATTTAAAATTTAATAGATATAAATTAATTTACTTCAATCATACTTTTTATATTAATCTATAATATAGTTTAATTTTGTAAGGAATTCTGATCTTAACGAACTTAGTTTAGATCTTAATTTCTCAAAGTCCGTAAATTCATCCAATTCTCTTAATAAGGCTAAATTCACCCGAAAGTGTTCTGGATGGAATGAAAATTGAATTAAACGTATCTTTTTCTCATCCACGATTACATTTTTAGCGATCTTAGCTAACAAATCTGAACTTTGAGAAGCTATAATAAGTGCAAGGTAATATCTTTTCTCTTTCCGATCATTAGTAGATTTTGTAAGAAGAAGATAAAAATTTATAAATTTTTCTTTCAATTGGAAAATGCTTTTGATTTTCTGAACAAATAACTTACCATTACTTAATTCTGATATTGGGGGGTATTTATTCCTTAGTTTAGTCCCTTTGGATAATAAATCTTGCTTAATTTTTTCTTTGAGTTTCATATCGTTAAAAGGTATTTTTTATTACTTTTAAATTATATATCTTCATATAAATCATCCATAACATAGTTCATATCAAGTTTCTGTAAAGTTTTTTTTGATGGATATCCATTCTCGGAGTTCCACCCCATTTCTTGACAATAAAGCTTATAGAAGTTTTTATATTCAATAGTAACCCCTTTGTTTGGTCCTTTAGTATCTGGTGGATTTCCAATTACTCTTCCATTTAATTCATTTTTGTGTATTTTAATCCCTTCCCTAATATTAAAGGCTTGCCTAAGAGTTTGAATTCGTATTCCTGCAGTCTCTAACTCACTTATATCAGAATTCCAGCCTGTTAATGAATTAATTAATTCTATAAGAGGATATCTGCCAAATTGGGATGAGAACATGCATAGTCCCAAGCAGCTAATAACTTGGTGAATCGATGTTACCTTTTTCTGGGCTCTTTGCTTCCTTTTTGAACTCCTTTTCCACCCAAAAGGGAATTTAAGTTGTTTAATAAAGGTATTCATATTGCCAATATCGAAGAAATCAATACTTGCAGTAGTATGGCGACCAGGAGTAGGATCATAAGCATATGAAAACGCTAAGGATTCAATTGCCCGAGGATTGTGCATCGGGATTTCAGAACCTAAAGAAGTAATAGCGTATTTTTCGCTACCCAAACCAATTTTTTCAGAGGCTGATTTAGAACCATCGGCTAATAGGTCGCCAATTCCTTCTCTATTAATTATTTTTTTAGTAAGAGAAATAATTGATTCTGCATTTCCCCAATTCAACTCTAAACCACCTGTGTCTTTCTTCGTTAATATCCCCTTTTCAAAACATTCTATTGCAAATCCGATGGTTGCTCCTGTAGAAATTGTGTCTATGGCAGCACGATTGCAAAGATCATTTATTTTTAAAATTGATAATAAATCATCATTAAGTAAGAATGGACCAAAAGCTGCGCATGTTTCATATTCTGGTTGATGAATTTCTTCGATGTCTAACTCTGGCACTTTTAATAGAGCTCCACATTGAATAGGACAACTATAACATCCATAATCCCTTATTTTATAGTTAATAATATTTGTAGATGAAAGTTTAATCGATTTTTCAAATGGAAAATCGTACATACCAATTCCATTCCAATTTTTTATAGGAGTATCCCCGTTTTCTGCTGCAATTGTGTTGCCTGCAATCGTTCCAAGATGCCGATAAACCGATCTAATAATAGTGGCGGGTCCAGACATTCCAATCTTAAGTTTTCTCAATATTTTTGCCATATTGGGTAATTGATACAAAACATATTTCATAGTGAGACCTGGATCTTTAGGGATGGCATTCTTATTGTATCTTTTTACAAGATCCATGAACTTTGATTTATCATAGATCGGAACTTTCTTTTTTCCGTTTAAAATAAGACATTTCAAGTTTTTTGACCCCATAATAGCTCCTAAACCTGATCTTGCAGCAATTCGACCATTATCATTTGCAATACCCGATATTTTAGATAATTTTTCTCCTGCTGTGCCAATTGAGGCTGTATGAATTCCCGGTCCAAACTCCTCTTTTATTAATTTTTCAGTGTTAACTACATCTTTACCCCAGTATTTATTGCCATCTAAAATTTGCGGTTTTGTATCCTTAAGTACGATTATTTTAGGTGAATTCGATATCCCCTTAATTAATAAACCGTCATAACCACATCTTTTAATAGCAGGTCCAAAAGTTCCACCCGCATTAGCATCCCCCCATGTATTAGTCAAGGGTGATTTCCCAACCACCATATATCTTCCCGTTAGAGGAGCTGCTGTACCCGTAAGAAGTCCAGGAAAAAATCCCAATATCGAATCCTCATCGAATGAAGAAGTATCAGCGGGCATATTCTTGTACAATAATTCACAACCTAACCCATAACCCCCAATATAAGACCTATAGATGATTTCTGGGATATTTTCTTCTCGAAATGTTTCTGTAGATAAATCTATCCACAGAACTTTACCAAAAAAACCATAATTCATTGAAAAATTTTAAAATTATTTTCGAAGTTATTATTATAGGATATATGATGAAAGATGATTTTAAGACCTAATTAAACTTTGGAATAGTCTTAAAAAATTGATTTAAACAATATTAACGAATAGATTAAGTATGAGCTATGATTTAAAGCTGTTGGAAAAGGCTATCTCATTTTTCATTTCTTATAAATAAATATCGAAACATATAAATATGTCGTTCCCTAGTAATATATTGGTCGCGAAAAGTACGGAAGAACACACATAAATACCGTTTTCTTATAGGAGCTTTATTGATTGAGGTTATCATTCATAGTCTTGAGAGTTTTTTGGCTTATAGATTATATTCAGTAAATTTTTGATTTTTTATAGGAGAAGATTTATGGAAATAGTACCAGCAATGAAAGAAGAAGAGATGGCAATTAGTATGTTTATTGATTGGGACAAATACAAAAATAGATTCTATAATAATTTATATTTAGAAGATTTTAAATTTGTTGTCAAAATGCCTCTGATTCAAAATGATAAATTAGATTTAGATATAAAAATAAAAAAATTTAATTTGACTGAATATACCTACCTAATTTCTTATAAATAGAAGAAAACTAATATATATTCTTTCTGGTTTTTAAATAATCATTCCAACAAGCGAAGCAAATAAAATGTTCTTCATCCATTTTCACAAGATCTTTAATCGAGCGAATCATTCCACACTTTGTGCATTTTCTTTTCATATAGTGTATTAATTTTCTTAGATAAAATTTAAATATTTTTACTTGAATGGGATTTTTTTATTCTTACTTGGAATATGGCGTTTAAATTCGCATTTTTTAATAAATGATTCTAATTTTCTTTATAATTCGAAATAAGATTATTCGGAGTTAAGGAACTAAGGTGAAAAAATTGTCATTTTATAAAACTATTTTCTTATGAAATTCGAAATCATACTAATAAATTAAAGCCTGGACTTATAGATTTATTAAAAAGGAAAAGGTGAAAGGCTCCGTAATTTGAGCTAATTTTTATAAGGGATAGAGAGAATTATACGCTATTCTAAGCGCATAATAGAGGGCGAAATCCAATGTTAAGCTCAAATTTTGGAATCCTTCAGTGTTAATATATATACTATATTTAAATTATTTAATAATTATAGGGTCCAATTTTAATTTGTAGCACTAGCACGGAACTTGTAAAAAAATCCGACTAAATTTACTTTTAGAAATGAAAATTGGTTTTTTTGTAACTCTATTACTTTTTATTATTTTTTATTAATCCAAGATGAGAATATTTAAGTTTTTAAAGTTCGCGAAGTTAAATTCTAAATAAAATATAACACGAACCTACATAATTGGCATTCTAGACTTTATAATAGGGATAAAAATGTATGAAAAAGAAATGGTTATGAAAGGTTATAATACAATTGCCCATGATTATTATACACATAGAGATTTAAACAAATTTAATAATGAGTTGGAAGAGTTTTCGAATCTTCTTCCAGAAGGGGGTAAAGTTTTAGACGTGGGCTGTGGTGCGGGAATACCTACAGCTAAATATCTGGTGAAGAAAGGTTTAAAAGTGATTGGTATTGATATCTCAGATAGAATGCTCCAAATGGCACGTAATAATGTGCCCGAAGCAGAGTTTATTCTGAAAGATATGAGGCAGCTCGATTTTGACGACAACGTATTTGATGGAATCATTTCCGTATATGCTCTCTTTCACGTTCCTAAGCAAGAACAACGTATGATTTTCCAAAATTTTCATCGGGTTCTAAAATCGGGAGGATTATTGCTTATTAACACGGGTATTTCTGAATCTGAGGGAGTAAGTAGTTTTTTTGGTGTACCAATGTTCTGGAGTAATAACAATCCAGATACAACCTTAAAGTTTGTGAAGGAATCTAGTTTTTCAATTCTTTTTGAAGGTGTACTTCAAAGAGGTGGAGAATATCAATACTGGATAATAGCTAAGAAATAAATAATAAAAAAAGAATTTCGATTAAAATTCGATTGATTAATCTCTGAATCCATAGTAAATATTTATAAGAAGCAACAATGCTTCGCGGAGAGAAGGTTGAAATAATCCGAAAATATTAATCATATAATCAATTCTGAGAGTGAAAAGCATTAGTCCTGTTAATACTGCAATAAATACTATTATCGAAACCAAAGGGTGAATTTAGTCTAAACGAATTCGTTTTAAATTATTAGCAGAACCCTTTGCATCAGTATCTTTCCCTCGTTCTAAATAGTAAAATTCAGAGTACTCTGGTTGGAATTTTTGTTTTAAAATCTTCATGACATTTAATCCTTTTGAATATTCATCGCATACAAAGATATCTACGCTAATATAGCCGTGTTCTGGCCAAGTATGGATGGCCGCATGGCTAGATTTTAGAATTGCTATGGCAGTATATCCATAAGGATGGAAAGTATATTTAAATACGTCATGAACTATTATTCCAGTTGAAAATAACGATTCAAGAAAGATGTGGTGAATTTCTTCATTTTTCATTAAAATTTGCTGGTTTTTAAATCGTAATTCTCCCACAAAATGATGGCCTATTGGGCGAAAAGGAATATCAACTCCTCGCTTTAGTTGGGAAGTGTAAATTTCGGGGTATTTTAAGCGTAATTGTCCTTCATCTTCATGAATTTCACTCAAATTGAGATAATATAGGTCACTAAATTGCCCTAAAATACTTGCGCCTTCATAGCGGTTGAAATCGGGGAGCATCTCTTTGATTACAAATCCATGATCTAATATTGACATTTGAATTTTTTGCATTTCTTTTGGCGGTTTGCAACCAAAACAGAGAACACATTTTTTACCTATTAAAGTGTAATAATATTTTTCTATTTGAATGGAAGTTCTTAGAACTTGCTTTGCCCTTTTTAAGAAGAGACGAAGTCCTTGGTTGGTATAAGGAGGGTCCATAATGACAACATCGTAAGTATTAAGATAATCAGAGGGAAGGGGTTCTCGTAAATCGTGGTAAAGAAAATCAATGTTGTTAATTGAATTAAGCTGAGCAACACCTGAAAGATAATCTAAAACCTTTTCATCAATATCAATAACAGTTATACGATCCGCAAGTTCAGTTAAACCTACCAGAATTGAAGTCGCATCATCGTCACCTAAAAAAATTATCTTTCTTCCTTCAATATCCCCTTTTTTTACTAGATAGAGCGTTCTTTCAACTACAGTAGCAATAGTTGCATGAGCTTGATCATAGGAATAATTCGGGTCAGGCCTTCCTTTAAGATAATTAGCACTATTTTTTAAAAATTCCAAACATTTGGGGAGTTTCTTAAAGTCAATAATAGCATCGTTTGGAAGGGGATCGAAATTAAATTTTAGATGTAAATTTTTTTTTACCCACTCAGTTCCCTTCTCTCCGAGTCTATTTCTTTTTTCAATAACTCCGGCCTTCACTAATTCTGATCTTACTGCTGCCAATGCGGGAATTGCTATTCCTGTTTTCTGAGCTAGTTTTTTATTTTTTAGTGTAGGAAATCGATACATATAGAGGAGTATTGACCTAATTCCCTCTGCTCCTTCGGCTAATTTCGCTTTTTCAGCAATAAGGTTGAGAAAGACTTCTGTATTTTCATTCATTGATAGTATAAAATCTTTCTTTGCTTTTGTTTGTTGACCATCGAAATCTATTTAAACTTATACTAAGAATAAGCAAAAGTAAGAAAACATTAAAAAATAAAATCTATTTCTTTTTTGCCTTTTTTTTCTTGCTAATAATATTGTAAAATTCGAGATTTATTTGATCTTCACTCGTAAAGAATTGTTTAGTAAAGAGATAATTCGTGACAATGCTTGTAAAAAATGCGGCGGTTAATAACATCATAAAAACGACAATTTGATATATAGCAGCCTCTATAGGAGATGCTCCACCGATAATCATTCCTGACATTAATCCCGGAATGGCCACTATTCCTAGCACCGCTACTCGATTGATAGTAGGGACAAGACTGGCTCGGAAGGAATCACGCAACAGAAATCTAATGGCTCTATTTGGAGTAGCTCCTAAAGCCAAAGCAGCCTCAATCTCCCCTTTAGATTTCAAAAGGTCGGATTTTAACCTTTCAAGGGCTACACCGGATTCTCGCATCGCAAAAAAAATAACCATACTGCCTACAGGTATAACAAAACTTCCAAGTGATGACCCAGTAGATTCGGTAGGCTGATATATTATACCATCGAAATTGGGGATTAACCTTGAAAGAAGAGCGAACGTCATTATTATCATGACACTTGTCACTATCGCAATGAAGTTATACCTAAAAAATTTTGGATATGGGTAAGAACGCCAATTAGTATAGGCAGCAAAGAAGCACATAAATAGTAGGATAATATATAATAACCAGAGCTCATCGATTCCAAAGATAAGGAGTAAAATTGAGCCTAAAAGGATTATTTGAATTAAACCGCGGAAAAAACTCCAAACGATCTTTTTTTCTAACTTAGTATTTTGCCAAACAGAAAATAGGACCAATATAACAAGTAATATACAAGCAAGACTAAGTCGAATCCAAATATTAGGATCTGTCAAGGTGAGAACTATTTCATTAAGTATATCTAAAATCTCAGTCATCTTTCATCCCCCGAATGATTATCTTTAAAAAAAGAGCGAATTTCATTGATATCATATTTCGAGAAAAATTTTTCTGTTGGAATCTTTTCAATTAATTTTCCTTCGCGTAAAAACAAAAGTGAGTCTGTTAATCTCTCAGTTTGTTCTAAAGAATGCGTTACTATAATGATTTTAATTCCTTCTTGATTCAATTGCTTGAGTGAGGTTTCAATAATCTCTTCTGAATTGATTTCGAGAGAACTGTCGGTTCATCAAGAAGCAGTACATTAGGTTTGTTTGCTAAACTTCTTGCTAAGCTGACACGTTGCTGTTCTCCTCCAGATAACCCGTCTACTTATTTTTCGAGAAATTTCTTTTCCAAAGCGACTTTTTGGAGCAATTGAACTAATTCTTCGTCTAAATATTCTATATTCCATAACTTAGGACCATAAAGTAGATTCTCTTTTACCGTGCCGTTAAATAGAAATGGCCTTTGTTGAACAAGTCCAATTTCTTTACGAATTTTTTGAGGGGAAATTTTTTTTGTATCTTGAGATTTATAATAGATATTACCCTTAGTAGGAGAGATTAGCTTATTTAATAAGCGCAAAAAAGTGCTTTTTCCAGCACCAGAAGGACCGATAATACCTGTAATATCATTTAAATTTATCGTGGTGCTAATTTCGTTCAAGATTCTAGTCTCTCCAACTTGAAACTCAACATTAACAGCTTTAAATAACTCGTTATCCTTTTGTTTCATAGGTATATACATAATTAAGAGTGGAGAAGAAAAACTGATAAAAAAAACTTCTCTACATAGTTTATAATTTTCATAGAAGAGAATGCTTTAAATCTATATTTATGACCAATATAAAATTGTTAATTCGGTTGATTCATTTTTAGCTTATAAAACTAAATTTATATTATTCAATGAAGTTGTTAATTCGTTTTATTGAAGGTGAAGTGTTTTTTTCTACACTTAAAGAGAAGGGCACTACTTTCACCTTAGAATTACCTCTAAGGTAATAAATAGTCTTAATTTAGCACATAATATTTTTTTGAAGTCTTATCTATTATATCATAATTTAAGTGCTATCTTCTAAAATTGCGTTATATAAAAATCCTAAGCCCCGAGGTGTCGCTTTCCACCCACTATCAGTTTTCATAACATAAAAAAGTTGTTCTAACATATTTAAGTGATAGTTAATTTGCTCTTCATTTTCTTCTTGAAATTCAGTTTTAAGTTGTTCAAAGGTTCTTACATTATTACCAATATATTTCAACAATTTTCTTCTTGTTTGATTCATCATTGTTCTATAAGCGCGATAATGATCTTTTTTTGGGTCATTATGTTTTGTTGATTCCAGATATAACTTCATTTCCTCATCATTTAATTTACAAATCTCCAATATTTCTTTCATATCCATTCTAAAAACACTTATCATTCGTTATAATTAGGGATTTTTTGAATTAATAAAAATCAATTAATGAAATTATTTATCAAATAAATAATCAATTTTTCAATGGAAAAGGCATTTTTGAGCTTTGGGAAAAAAGGTTTTTTTCATTTTAACTTTTATATCTCTTATTCAATATTAACTAAAGAAGAGGAAGCATTCAAAAAATTATCAAAACTTAAAATTTAGGTGTATAATAAATGAAAAGTAATAACATAGCAGCGCCATGCGGAATATATTGTGGGATGTGCCGAGCGTATTTAGCTTTGAAAAAAGAATTATTAGAAGAAAAAGGTTTAAAATTAGGTTGTCAAGGATGTCGAATACGAAATAAAAATTGTGCATTTATTAGGAGAGACTGTTCCAAACTAAGAAAGAAGGAAATCGAGTATTGTTATGAATGTGATGATATGCCTTGCAACAACCTTAAGAAGCTTGATGAGATATACATAGATAGGTATTCCCTAAGTTTAATAAAAAATTTGAAAAGAATTGAAGAGATCGGAGAGAACTCATGGCTTCAAGAACAAAAAGAGCTCTATACTTGCCCAGAATGTGGTGGTGAGATTTGTATTCATGATGGGGAATGCTATGATTGTGGTTTAAAAATAAATCCAAATATTGTAAAGGAGTAAGAAATGATAGAGGAAAAAGTAAGTTATTGTGGTTTATATTGTGGAGCATGTCCTTCCTTTCAAAAAGGGACGTGCTTAGGATGTAGATCGGAAGATAAATCTCAGAGTAGGAAGTCCAAGTGGAGTTGTAAAATTCGAACATGTTGTATTAACATAAAAATCGTCGAACATTGTGGTCAATGTGAAGATTTCCCGTGCAATGAAATCAATCGAAAGCTCATTGATTCGCATGAAAATGATCCTAAATTTGACTATCGCCATAAAATACCTCAAAATGTAAGAGCTCTTAATAAGTTGGGTATCAGAGAATGGGCGCAAGGTCAAGCTAGACTATGGAGATGTGGAGATTGTGGGAACCCTATAGTTTTTTATTATAATAAATGTAGTGTATGCGGAAAATTGAGGTATAAAAATGGATGAAAAAATATTAAAAGATTTGGATGCTGAAGGGCTTCGAGCTGTTTTTTTAAAATATACGAGAAAGGCATTTGAAAGTCTACCAAAGATTGATAGTCCTCGTATTCTTGATATTGGATGTGGTACAGGTCAACCGAGCCTAGAATTGCTCAAATTAAGTGATGGTGAGATCTATGGAATCGATATTGATCAAGACGCATTAGATAAATTAAAACTGAAAATCAAACAAAAAGGAGTTTCGGAGAGCTTGCGAGTTTATAATGATTCTATATATAATACCCAATTTGATGACGAAATGTTTGACATAATATGGGAAGAAGGAGTATTGCATTTGCTTAAGATTGAAAAAGCTTTAGCTGAATGTAAGAGAATATTAAAATTCAATGGTTTCATGGTTACAGGGGAAACAGCTAGCTGGGCAGGAAAAAGTCTTAAAATATTCCCCAAATTTGGTTTTAAATTAATAAAGGAAATAAAATGGGAAAAAGATTGTTGGTGGACAGAATATTACGCTCCTTTAGAAAAAAAAATAGAAATATTGAAAAATAAATATGGAAATATTGAAAAAATTGAGCAAATAAGACGGCATCTTAAGGAAATAGAAATAGTAAAAAAAAATCCCTCAAAATTTGATTGTACAACATATTTAATGCAGAAAATTAAATAATAAAAATCCTAAAACGAAAAAGAAAGCTGAAGAGTTTATTAAAAATTTAAGTAAATAGAAAAAAATATAATAATAATTAGAAATGATAATTAAATTTAAAAAAAGAAGGACAGAAAGAATTTATGAAAAATTCACTACACCATGCTCACCTATTTGCGAATAATGTTGATGAAAGCATTAGATTCTATAAAGAAATGTTTGGGGCTGAAGGATTATTCGATTTAGAAATGGTTGGAGCTCGAAATGTAATGATTGAGATTGGAACCTCAAAAATCAATTTCTACGATCAAGCTCCTAAGGATCAAGGGCGAGGCGCGATACATCACTTAGGAATTGAAACTGATAATTTAGAAGCTCTCGTAGAGCATATGAAGGGTAAGGGTTTTCGTTTTAGAAAAGATATAAAAAGTTTTGGTCCTATGAAATATGTTATGGCAGGAGCTCCTGATAATGTACTCTTAGAGCTTTTTGAGGTAGTTAAAGATAAATTACCACAAGACCAATACAAACTAATATCATCATTGGATTAGATAATTAAAAAGTAAGAATTTCAGGATGTTTTTTCGCTTCCTCATAGATCGGCCCCGAAGTAATAAACCCAAGAGCTAAACCACTACCTCTAATTACTAAAAGTTTTTTAATTATCTCAAGATTGAAAGCATCAAGTAACAGTTCTGTTAAATTAATAGACTTCTCCTTCTTTATATTAACCCAAGAAAATACTCTATTATTAATTTCTTTTATTTCCCCCTCATTTATTTTATAATTTATTAAATCAGGATATTTCATTAACAAAATTCCTATTGGAGTATTTGATAATAGACGTTTAGAGCTCAATCCAAAACCACCTGATTTTTTACTCCCAGACATTAGAATCGCTTTTTTATCATTAATGAACCCGTATTCTAAGTAAGCCTCATCAGGAATTATGATATCTCTATTAATTCTAACCATTGACCATCCAAATACGTATTTTCCACCTTTAACCAATTGCGGCATTTGTTTTCTTTGCGTTTTTTTATTTAGTTAATAGATTTTTGGCAGAATTAGTATTTTAATTCTACCCAATTTTCTAGTTCAAGATAGAGTTTTTTTAGATTATCAATCTGATCTTTATTTGCATCCCAATATCCCCTATTATTGGCTTGAAGCATATTTTTTATGATGTCCATCATCGCAAACCGGTTATTTTCTTCCAATAATTCTCGCATCTCTTTATTTTCAATATACTGATCATAGGCTTTATCCCAAATCCAGT
>SDNW01000076.1 GCA_004524725.1 Promethearchaeota archaeon | reverse complement strand
TAAAAACACATCGATATACATTCTGATCTTATGTCTTTCGTCTTTAAATTCAATCGGAGCCATTTTTTTTTGGTGGATTAACTTCTTTAAATATTCCCTAATATCAAAGTCAAGGGTAATTCTGTCAATCTTCGTTCCCTTTCTACTATTTACTAACTGATAGATCGGAGTTGGTTCAATATTTTTTAAAACGACTGGAATTGTACCAATTCTTTTTCCTTTTAACTTAAAACAAAACCATGGTCCCGCGTATTCTTGATCAGTAAGATATATTAGATGTTTTTCCATGTACGTCATTTCTTTTACTGAAAATCCCATGAGATAACCAGCGGTATTTCACGTAGCAAGAATTTCATTGAATTCTATTTTTAAAATTTCATATACCACCTTTGGTTAGCAATGATAATCATATTATGATTATAAAATGAATTATTGATAATAATTCTATAATTTAAAAAACAGCTATGCTTAATTAAATTTATAGTTTTTATCCTATGCCTTCTCGATAAACCGATAAGCTATATATAAAAAGGCTTCATTGACATTTTCGCCAGTTTTCGCACTGGTCATTATACTATGAAATCCAAGTTCTTTAGCCGTTGCCTTGATTTCATTTTCACCAATCAGAATAGCGTCCTTAAGGTCAGATTTATTCCCAACAATTACTATTGGGATATTCGCGGGTACAGATTGTTTAATATCGTCATACCATTTCTCGATACTTTCTAAATTTCCTTCTCTCGTCCTATCTATTACGATAAATGCAGCATTTGCACCCTCATAAAATCTTTTACGATAAGGTGCCATCTGACTCATTTGACCGCCTATATCCCATAAAACAAAATTAACATGAGTATCTTGGTTCATTACAATAGACTTTTTAGAAATTTCAACTCCAATTGTTGAGATATAACTTTCTAAAAAATTATTTTCAGTAAAACGTCGAATAAGTGAGGTTTTCCCAACTTTAAAATCGCCAGTCAAGATCAATTTTGCAGTATATTTTCCGATTGGAAGTTTCCCTTCTCTTGTTTTAGATAAAACACGGATAATTTCTGGAATCTCGATTGAAACATTTTCGTAGCCATCGAGAATTAATTCCACTTTACCCGCAATATGTTCGGAATAGACCTTTAGTTCATTATTGGTAGTAGTCGGATCTGCAATAGTCGTAAGAATAGAATGTTCTCCCATGGAACAATAGGCTAATTTCTTATCTTCCATAGACGTAATATTGAAGAAATTACTTTGAGTTTGGTATTCGTTCTTAATTTTATCAATATATCTATCTATAAACGCAGAGATTGCTCCAATGACCGACTCAGATTCTTTATCATCCTTTTCTCTATTCTGGGAAGCTATAATTAAGCCTTCTCGGTCACATATCGCTACTGCGATAACGCCATCTACTTCAAACATATAATTTTCTAGTAACCGAATTAGCAATTCTAAATTAGGGAGACTTTCCATTGTTACTCTACTTATTAGATTCTATTCTTAAAATTATTATATCTTATACCAATTTAAATATAGCTATTAGAGGTTAAATTGTTAAAAGTAAACAACAATGAATTATCCAGATAATACTACCTCTTTTAATGATATTCACTTTTTCAGAAAATGTTATGGAACCAAATTACCCCGAAAATGATGAAAAAATCGCGGATTTGTTAAATAAGGTAGTCTTGATGTGTCAGCAAACTGGTTTATCGGAACTTGCAACCAAATGTGATAAGATTTTAAAAAATTACCAAAAATCAAAGCTCATACGATAGGCTAAATCGAGTGTCTAAATATTATCGTGATTCATATGTGAATATTTTAAAAGCCACATCTCAATAACATTCTGCTTTAAATAAATGCTCTTGTTGATATGAACTATGATCGAAAATACTTCTATATCACATCAAAAAAATTTTGAAAATAATATTGAACAAATACTTGAAAGAGCAGTAGATTTGTTCAAAAGGACAGGTTTAACTGAGTTAGCAACTAAATGGGAAAAAATTTTGAAAACGTATACTAACAAGAAATATCTTACCTAAATAATTTAAATCTTTCATACTTTTCTTCTTTTTTCACAATAATTTATATTTGCTCTAAAAAATCGTTTATATATTCTCTCTCTTCGTAACTAATACCATATAAATCATAGGTAAGCTTATTTATTTTTATTTGATAACTATTACTTAAAGCTGGGTCAATATCGATCAAATTTAACACTTTTTTCACATACTTAGTTATTTTTTTAGATTTTGCATATTCATATTCATTCTGAGGAATCTTAATAGGTAAGTCCTTAATTTTTTCAATGAGTATTCTCGGATATAGGTTCTTATACGAGCCAAAAGATTTAATAAAATAGAACGATAATAGCTCGGAGTTCAATAATCCTAACAAATAAAAATTATTAAATTCTGCAACGGGAGACTTTCTAATCCCTAAATTATAAAGTGATTGAGACGTATAGCCATTCTCACTATACGTAGCACAAATCAGGTTGTTTTGAGTTAATTGCCGTATGATAATCCGGTTTTTATAGATCTCTGGATCCTTATAGTTAATTCCTGGTTTGTCTAAAAGAATGTTTTTAGCCTCTTTGACTTTATATCGATTTATGGAGTAAATAAATGGTTTATAATTTAATTTTGGTCTCTGAATTTTATGATCAATAACAATATTTTCAATTGATTGAGGTAATAACTCATTATTGCATATTTTACACACTAATCTCTCTCTGGGAAGAGGATAATATTTATTGCATATTTGACAATAGATAACCTTACCTTCTTTAGTAAGTTCTACTCCACGCCTTATATAAATATCAAACTCAGAGTTTTCTATTAAATGATTAAGTTTAGGGAAGTTTTTATTTAAAAAGTCTAAAATCTTGACATCTTTTTGGCTTAGATTTATAAGGAATTTGTATTTCCAATCTTTAAAATAACTTTGGAGGATTGAGTTGGAAGTGACCTCAAAATTCCGCCTTAGTGTAACACTAACTAAATTATTTGCTATTTTTTGGGGGTTTGATTCCTTTTGCAAAATTAAAATGATATTAGAGACAACCGATTCGACAAACTGTGGTCCAAAATAAGAAATCTCTTTAATACGTGTATGTTCATAAATATATTTTCTTATGATGCGTCGATTAGATAGGGCGAGAATCGAATCGGGAAGTATAAATCCTAATAACCCATTTGGTTTCAATAATTTTATTCCAATTTCAATAAACAACTGATAATAGTCATATTGGCCTTGAGCAGTCTCAAACGCTCCATTCTCGATAAGAGTCTTCTGGTCTTGAGGAATTTCTCTGATAAACAAATAGGGTGGATTTCCAACAATAAAATCATATTTTTGATTAAAATTCTTTGAAAATACATCCTTATTTTCTATAAAAAACACAGGAATTGAGAATGATGAATCCTCGGTATGAATAAAATTGATTATCTCATATAATTCATATAGTAGGTTGATTTGACATAGAATACAAGCAATAGGATTTATATCAATACCATATATCAGTGATTTAATTAACTCAATTAATTCTTTTGATCGAGTTATATTTAATACATTATTAGCGTCTCTATTATACTTAATAATTCTTTTTACCACTCGAACTAAAAAACTCCCTGCTCCGCAGCTGATATCAATGATTGTCTTACTTCCATCGCAATTTTTATTACAAAATCCCACTGCATCCAGTATTTGATCAACAACATCATATGGTGTATAGATTTCTCCCAACTTTTTTCTTTGGTCATAGGAGACCTCATGCTCATACAAATTTGCTAATTTATCAAGATGGTTATCTCCTATCTCACTTGATTGAGACAAGATCTTATCTATATTATCTATTATAGTAAGATCCTTATAAGAACTCGAATCTTTAAGATATTTTTTTTTTAAAATAGATATTATTTCATGGTTTTCAAGAAAATCAATGAATTCTTTCATTTCCTATTTTAAATATACACATATAACTTTTTATCCATTTCCTTAAGCCAACTCATTAGAATAAATTTTTTATGTTAGGTAAAGTTCAATACCTCTATAATAACCAATAAACGAGAAGTGATTAATATTAAATCGAGAAAATTTCCTGAAAAAGTTTGCTTTAAACCGATTGGAATAATTCACACCCCCTTTAAGTCGATGAGTGGAGTTCCAAGACAAAGCTCAAATTCAAATGCAGAAGGAACTATTGAAATCTTCGAAGAATATCAAGATGGTTTGAAAGATTTGGAAGGATTTTCACATATCTATTGTATATATAATTTTGATTTAATTAAACCCCCTGTACCATTACAATCAAAATCATTTTCGAGTAGGGATAAGAAAGGGGTGTTTGCTATAAGAACTCCGTTTAGGCCAAACCCAATAGGATTATCTATATTCGAAGTGATTGATATAACGGAAAATCAAATACATATTAAAGGAGTAGATGCGGTAGACAGAACACCTGTACTCGACATCAAACCTTATGTATCTGAATTTGATGTTAGATCCCATACCAATAATGGATGGTTAAATGGTAAATAAAAATAAATGTTCCTGTTTAAATACAATATTAATCTAACGTTTAAGCCTCTTTCTTCGAATCATTTCTATAGTTATATCGTCGTTAGTCTTTTCTCTCCACTTTTTTAACCGTCTTTTCATTTTGGATAATAAATCTTTGTTATCCTCTTGATTAATCAGATTAGAAAGTTCGTAAGGATCTTGCTCAAGATTATATAATTCATCTAAATCGTTTTCATTATAGATATATTTATATTTATCAAAAATTAACGCGCGTCCTAAATGCATGGTGGTATGTCCATGAGTTTCACACATTATATCCTCACGCCAATTAAACTCCTCTTCCTTAAAAACATTTAAAAGACTTGTTCCATGAACAGGCTTCGAAAATTTTGTACCTGCAGCATCAAGAATTGTTGGAGCAACGTCAATATTGCTTATTAGTTTATCTATTTTGTAACCTTGGGGAATTTCATCAGGATATCGCATGAAAAATGGAATTCGTAGCAATTCTTCAGGCATATATGCATCTTTATCGAAATGTCCACCATGGCAACCCAATCCATCACCATGATCAGAAGTCCAAATTACGATAGTATTGTTATTCAAATCAAGTTCCTTTAACTTATTGAGAATCTTACCTATCGCCTCATCCATAAGAGTTTGCTGGGCATAATTAGCTCTTAATACTTCTTGCCATGTGGACCAATCTAAAGGATTTGGGTAGATCAGCTCTCCATTTTTAGATGTAGGATAATTTACATCTTTTTTATATACTCTTGGCTTATTTTTTAAATTATCCCTGAAACTAGGATGCTCTGGAATAGATTCTGATGCATATCGGTTAAAAAATTCTTCCGTAGCATAATATGGTTGGTGAGGGCCCCAAAAATCAACCCGCATATGAAATGGCTTTTTATTTCTTCCTCTAGCAATTTTTTGAAGTTGTTCACAAGCAAGCTCTGAAAGAAAAAAAGCTTCATGAGTCTCTTTTGGAGTGATCATAGGTCCACTTGCGTGTTCAGATGCCATAATAAAGCTTGGGGAATGAATTTGATTTTCATAAACATCAATAATTTGAGTAAATGTATGGTTTGGATCATGAAAACTATGATCAATTTTTACTTGAAAATGGGGAAGAGCTTTCTTCTTAATGTATTCTTTAT
Source organism: Promethearchaeota archaeon (assembly GCA_004524725.1). GTDB lineage: Archaea > Asgardarchaeota > Lokiarchaeia > Sigyniarchaeales > SOKP01 > SOKP01. Next base: position 5,852 of record SDNW01000076.1, on the reverse strand, counting down.
ATTTCTGTGTTATATATGGGTTCCCATAGGCAGGTATTGAAAATCCCTTACATCCAAAATCCATTGGAATCCCCTTTCCAGCATGCCATTTGCCAAAATAGTAGAGATCATATCCCTGTTGCTTTAATGGGTCGAAATAAAGCTCATTATCATATCTATGGTTAGATTCATTCTTGATCTCCCCATGAGTATGGGGATATAATCCCGTAAGCATAGTGCGTCTAGCGGGACCACACAAAGGACATGCAGTATATGCTCGAGTGAACTCAACTCCTTCTTTAGCAAATCTTTCTAAGTTTGGTCTTTGAATTTTGGGTCCTCCGACCATCTTTCCATGTGCATACCATGCATGGTGATCTTGTAAAATATAGAGAATATTGGGTTTATTACTTATTTTTATCCTCTCTTTATTTTTACTATATATTCCTTATTATCGATAGCATAAAAATACATTGACAGCCATTTTATTTTTATCTTCTATTAAACAAGAAATAAATATCAATCTACTATTTGGCTAAAAAAATATAGGAATAGTTTTAAATAATTTTTGTGATATTTCTATGTTAAGAATCATTTTGATTAATGATAATTGGAATCCACTCCAATATGATAGGTATAGTAAATATAGTATTCTACATTTCAATTATTCTCATAGCATTGAGCTATATAGTACTCGCAAGGGAAACATATGAACCAGATAAAAATTTTTTCATAATGCTTATCATCTTTTTCATAAATGAAGCCCATGCGTTTGCATTCTTTAACATTACCACAGAGAAAGTGTTTAATCAAGACCTCTCCTTAATGCTATGGCACGCTGCTCTTATATCTGGAGCAATCTCGATCGGAATCTGGACTTCTGTTCATGCAATTGAGTTAAATAAAAAAAGTAAAGTACGATATCTCCCTGTTTTTATATGCATTGCCCTACTAGGAATAATGTTTGGCACAATGGTACAACCAAATTCGTTCCAAATCATCACATCAAATAGCACTTACTCCTATATGTTTCAGAATAATTTATTATTAATTTCAATTCTAATTTACAATGCGATGATCATATCAATCACAATAATTACTCAGGTTTTCGGATTTAAAAACTATAGCGATAGAGGATTAGGGATCTTATTTAATTATTTTGATGGGATTTTTGTATTTAGAATTATCATTTATTCACTTTTGTTAATTTTTACAGCATTCTTCTTAAGAGCAATATTTATTATTTCCTATTTTATAAATATTATAATAATTTTAATCATTATTATTAAAAGACCAAACTTCTTAGTCGTTTTTACAAATAAAATCTATGATTTTATTATTTTTCATCGTTCGGGAATCTTACTTTATTCTTATAACTTCCAGACGGATCAAGAGGTAAATGATTCTCTTCTTAAAGGGAGTATTTTGATTGGAATTAACCATATACTTAGTAATTTCGCAAATGTAAAGAACCAATTGGATTTGATAAAATTACGGGATAAAGGGGTCATTTTCCAATTTGATAATGAACTTGGTTATGCAATATTATTAATTGCAAAACATAAAAATACAACACTAGAACATTCGATTAGCAATTTCAATAATGAATTTTCTCATCGATTTAGACAATATTTAAGCAATCTACATGGTCTGATTGATATTTCGAAATTTTCAGATACAAAGCTCCTAATCAATGAACATTTTAAGCGTTATATCGTTAAGACCTCCCATCAATGATATGAATTTAAATGATTTAGACTTTTTTCTCAGTAAGGTTTTCATGAAGTAATGCTTTTATATAAAATCTTACTTTAATTTTTTAGAGAGCTTAGCAGATCAAATATAAGTTAAGGCTTGAGACATGATTTAAAAAATATCAATAAAAGAATTTGAAGAACAAAAATGTTAAACCTAACGGGCTTATCGGTACTAATTGGCTATATTATCGTCTCAGTTATTACCATAGTGTCAATTATACAAATTTTAAGGAATCGTAAGAGATATGGGACTGAATTGAATATGTATTTAAATGTGGCTACAATTTTTAATGGAGGCATTATTTTCTCTACATTTTTTCTCTTTTCAATTCTCTTTTACATTTCCGATGAGTTAAGTATCTTTCTATGGAAGGGTTCTATTATTACAGGATTTATTTCATTAATCATAAATGCTATTATTTATTCCTTCTTTAAAAAATACAGAAAAGTACAAAGTTTTCCCTTCCTATACTTGGCTATGATGTTTGGATTATTGATAGGGATACTTTTACTACCCGGTTCTATTGAATTGTCTATTCAATTGCCTGATCCCATTCCCTTGTTTCTCGGAGATCCCTCCCTAGTGACCTATTATTTTGACATTTTTACCGGAATTATAATAATACTTTTTCAGCTAACGGTAATAATGTATATTTTCTACATTTCTCTTAGGATCCATCTTGAATTTAAAAACAAAGCGGAGAGTTTGCCATTAGTCATAAATTCAATTATCTATTTCTTACCAACCTTTATGTATATCCTATACATAGTAACTCAAACTCCAATTTATCGAGAATTATACATCTCTTTAATTTGGATTACCTATTTTGCCGTCGATATTGTATTAATCGCTAAACCTGAATTATTTTTTATTCTCCCCAATAAAATATATGCTGTAAATATTTACCATAAATCAGGGATATTATTATATTCTTATAAATTTCAAAAAGAAAGTGAGTTCCAAGATGATTCGAAAATTTGGGGAAACGTATTAGTTGGCTTAAACTATATTTTGAGTGAATTTACAGAGAAATCGGATAAAATTGAACTGATTAAAACGAAGAATTCTGATATATTGGTATTATACGAAAATAAAGGGGGATATGCGGTAATGATAAGCACAAATAAAAAAAATGCGATTGTAGAAGACTTGTCTCAAAAGTTTTCCGAGGAATTTGGAGAAAAATATAATACTGAGCTAAATGAGATTCAAGACCTCAACAAGATCATTAATGTAGCCGAATTTGATGAGACTAAAAATTTAATTGAAAAAACTTTTCAGCTTTATCTATGAATCTTTACTGATTTGAAAACTGGTCTCTATAAAGATTATAATCGAAAAAGCTTTTAGTTTAAATAACATCAATATATTACTATTAGCTTAAAAAAAGATGATGCAACTTTGGTATTAAATTATTGTCCAAAATGTGGAAGTAAATTAGAAGAAAATAAAACTAGATGTAAAAATTGTGGATTCGATTTATCAAAAAGAAGTCAAATCCAAGAAAGTTTCGGTGAATATCAAAATACAAATATCGAATATGCTGATTTTCTCCAAAGAGCCTTTGCATGGTTTATCGATATTATCATAGTGATTATCATTACCTCACCACTCTCTTTGTTCTTGAACTTCGGAAGTTTATTGTTATTAACCAACGTTTATAATTTTGCGTTAGGATTTTTGTATTTTTGGCTGTTGGAGACCTTTAATAATGGTCAGACTCTTGGCAAAATTATATTAAAAATCAGATCTGTTAATGAGGTAAATTTTGAAATCGCTGAACCCGTAATGTATGCTGTAAATAACTTGACTAAAGCTTCTGGATTTTTAGTATTGGATATAATCTTAGGAATTCTCTTCTATTTTTCAGAACAAGAGTTAAATAGAAATATATTAAGACTTACTCAACATCTTGCTCATATAGTCGTTATAAAAATCTAGCTTCAATACCATATTCTTTTACACTGTCCTTTAATTCTAAATCAATAAATCGTGAATTAGTAAAGCTTTATATATAAAAACCAACTTAATAAGCTTGGAATGATGGAAAATTTATCAATTCAAGATAACGAATGGGCGCATGATTGGAAAGTCATTAATCACATTTTTGAGAGCATTGAATCGCTTAAAGATTTGTTTAACCAATTAGATGTATCATACTTAAGAGAAATGGAGCAGAAGTTGTTAATCTTAAATTTAGAAAAATATACTTGGAGCTTACAAAATTACATTATCGAGAAGTATTCTAAACCCTAAAACTGCCTTAATAAGGAATAGAACGCTCTTGTATTACTTTTTATTGAATAGTTTAATTTAAGAAAGAGCAATATTCGCTTTTAACAACTCTTAAATAGAGTATTTTATTACTATACAGAAATATTTATCATAAATTCAAAGGAATAAAAATGAGTTCTCAATTTAGCAAAGGTCAAAAATGGGCTTTTGGTGCTGGTTCTTTCGCTCAATGGTTTATTAATACTGCATTCAACATCTGGGTTTTTTATTATTATTTTACAGTGGTTGGCTTAGACATTCGATGGTACGTGCTTGCGGCAGTAATATGGACGATATGGAACGCTTTTAATGATCCCTTCATCGGCTATTTATCGGACCGAACTAACACTCGTTTTGGTCGTAGAAAACCGTATATTATGATAGGTACAATTCCAATGCTGATCTTAGAGATAATTTTGTGGCTCCCTCCTACTAATAATCAGTTGACAATATTTTTGTATCTCCTGCTTATGTTAGTCTGCTATGATACATTTTATACTATGATCGCACTTCCATTTGACAGTTTATTTCCAGAATTATATACTAGTGTAAAAGAACGTTCAGAAGTTAATACTATAAAGCAATTACTCGCAGTTTTAGGATTATTAGCGGCAGCATTGGTCCCTGGATTTATCGTTTCCGATACTGCTTTCTCCTATTTTCTCAATGGAATCGTAACATCAATAATTGTTGGTATTTCGTTGATCATAGCATTAAAATGGGGGGTAAAAGAACGAAAAGAATTTAAGATGGATTATCAGCAATCCTTTAAATTCTTCGAAGGATTAAAATACACTTTGAAAAACAAGGGATTTGTGCTTTATACTATAATATTCTTTCTTTATGAATATGTCATTCTTCTTCTCGCAACTTTGGTGCAAATATTTGGAAAGGAGATTCTAAATGCTAGCAATTTTGAAACCTCGATTATCACTGGAGTTTTATATCTGATGGGTGCTGTCTCGGTGATACTTTGGAGATGGTTAGATATCAAAATTGGATCACGAAAAGGTTTGGCTTTATCAGTTGTAGCATATTTTATCGCCTCTGTTCCATTAATGTTCGTTACTGAATATTTAATCGCTGTAGTTATAGCACTCTTTATGGGCATAGGATTTGGTGGTATGATCTATTATATATATCTAATTATTGCAGATGTAGTAGATGAGGATGAATTAAATACAGGTACTAGGCATGAGGGCGCTTTCTTTGGGATCACTAATTTTTTCATGCGGCTTTCAATGATAGCATCCATATTTACCATTGGATTAGTGTTTGTACAAAGTGACTGGGAGGTCTATGATCCATTGATAGATGTTACCTTCGGTTTAAGATTCTTGTTTATCGTGGTTCCCGGTATTGCATTAGGAGTTTTATTGCTTTGTCTTTATTTCTATCCATTTTCGAAATCACGAGTGGATGAGATTAAGGAAAAACTCTATGATCTACATAAAGAAAAGAACAGAAAAGTAGGTTCAAATTAATTTTTTTTATTTTTTCTTTAATTGAAATTAGGGGAAAAAAAGTTAATTTCAAAGTTGATTTAAAGCTTGTGTTAAATCGTCAATTAAGTCCTTAGGATCTTCTAATCCAATTGAAAATCGAAAGTGTGTATCTGAAATTTCCATTAATCGTTTTTCCCAAGAGGAAAGATCTATACCTGTCATTACTGACGTATATTCAATTAATGAGGTGGTGTCACCTAAAGATACACCGACTTTAATCACTTTTAATAAATCGATGAATTTATAACTATCTTCTTGGGAATGAAGTTCAAAGCCAAGCATTCCACCATAATCAGACATTTGCTTAGCAGCAATAGAGTGACCTGGATGTGATTC
>SDNW01000075.1 GCA_004524725.1 Promethearchaeota archaeon | reverse complement strand
GAGATGGATGGATTAGAGGATTTAAAAGATGTTATCCTAATTGCTGCTACTAATCGCCCAGATTTATTAGATCCCGCGCTATTACGATCCGGTAGATTCGGTCGACATATTGAAATACCATTACCAAATAAAAACTCACGTAGGGAAATACTCAAGATCCATTTAAAAGATCGCCCAATTGATGAGAATGTAAATATTGAATTATTAGCAGAACAATTAGAAGGATATACCGGTGCGGATATCAAGGGAGTATGTGAAGAAGCTGCCATTTTGGCAATCAGAAGGGGAGTTTTTGATGTGAATGTAGATGTAACAGATCCAAATTCCTATATGAATTTTAAAATATCCCAAGCAGAGTTTGAAAGAGCGATTGAGAAAGTAAAGAGGGGTGCAGATAAAGCTAAACAATCTTATAAAGAATCAATAAAGTTGGTTGAAGATATTTATCGGTAGAATCATACTCTCCTTTTATTTACCTTTTATTTTACGCTTTTTTTACTTATAGATTTTTATTTAGGCTCAATAAGAAAAATTATAAAACTAAATATTTGAAAAAAAAAATTGTCAAAGCTCTCAAAATTTTTCTTATCAAATGTTTTAAATTATAAGATAATGGTAATTTACATAGATAAATCAAATCTTTAAATTATTGAAAATGGAAGTGAAAAAAGTGGAAACATTAATAAAATTTGCTGATAAGATAAGAGAGAAAGAACCTGATCAAGACTATAGAGACTATATATCAGATTTTTCTAAAGGTTATTTAGAATTAGAATTTCAGGAGAAACAAAACCAAATAAACGACTATATTAATGCTTATGAATTATTAGATGATAAAGAATCGTTTCATGCTCAATATTTATTATCATTGATTGAGAATTTGAAATTTGATTTTTGAAACCTTATTTTTTTAATTATTTAGTTTTATAGATAATTTATTTATTTTAAAAGAGTTATAGATTTAAATTTAAATGAAAGAATTAATTATAATAATTACACTTATTCATAGCTTAAATGATTCTTAATGGTATCAAGGCGAGTAAGAGATATAGAATATGCAATTAGGGATATTGCTGTAATTGCAGACCAAGTCAAAAAAAAAGGTAAAAAAGTATATCATCTAAACATTGGTGACCCTTTAAAGTATGATTTTAAAACTCCTAAATTCATATCAGAAGCTTTAGCTAGTGCAAGTCATAGTGGAAAAAACTTTTACGCTGATTCTCTCGGAGTATATGAATTAAGGGAAGAAATAAGCAAGTTTTTAAAACATAAGGATAATCTTGACATCACTAGTGACAATATTGTAGTCACTATGGGAGTGACTGAAGCGATCTATTTTCTTTTAGCCGCTATGATCGAAAAAGGTGAAGAACTACTTATACCAGGGCCTACTTATCCTTTATACATCAATAATACTAAATTCTATGATGGGGTCCCTATTGAATATGAACTAAATGAACAAGACGATTGGGAACCGAATCTTGATGACTTGAGAAATAAAATTACTGATAAAACTCAAGCTATTCTAATTTGCTCTCCCAATAATCCCACTGGAGTACTATTTAATGAAAAAAAAGTAAAAAAGATAATTGATCTAGCAGGAGAATATAATTTACCTGTACTTTCAGACGAGATCTATGATCAAATTACATATGAACGTAATTATGTGTCTCCCGCATCCTTAAGTAAAGATGTACCCGTAATCGGAATGAATGGATTCTCTAAAGCTCATTTGATGACAGGCTGGAGATTAGGATACATCTATTACCATGATCCAGAAAATAAATTATTGGATCTGAAAGAGGGGATCGCAAAACTAGCTCGTGCTAGATTATCTGCAAGTTCTATAGCACAGTACGCTGCGATTGAAATATTTAAAACTAAAAGTAACCATACCGTAGAAATGGTTAGAAAGTTGAGAGAACGTCGTGACTATTCGTATAAACGACTTCGCCAAATCGAAGGTATAAACTGTGTTAACGCTAGTGGAGCTTTCTACTTGTTCCCTAAACTTGATTTGAGTGGATTAAAGAAATGGAAAAATGATAAAGAATTTGCAATCGATTTACTTAAAAAAACTGGCGTATGCTCAGTATATGGTTCTGGGTTTGGAAAATATGGTGAAGATCACATACGTTTAACATTTCTACCAGAATTAAGCATTTTGGAGGAAGTTTATAATCATATTGAGGATTTTGTAAGATAAAGGCTTTCTAAAATCTCTCATCTAATTCTATACCACAATTCGAGCAAAATTTTTTTGTAGGTTTAGGTTTCCAATATTTTTCTTTGTTGATCTTTAGATAATTTTCCAATAGCTTATTTATGTTAGTGTAAATATCATAAAACATCCAATTTTCAATTGATACCAATTTTTTCTTTTCTTTTTTGTAAAGATCAAGTTTTAGTTTTTTCCTTTTTAAATATCGTTTTCCCGAATAACCCCAATACTCGATATAGACGTCATATTCTGGTAAAAACCAATCATATTTTAGTTTATTACCCCGTAAAAATAGAACTTTCTCGTAGGTATGTGAAATGCCCAGAAAAAAAAGATAATTATCAATAATAAGCTCGCCCTTTGATCGAACTCGATGTCCATCGAGACACCGATATTTATTGATTTTTGGATAAGAGTCTGTTGTTTTAGTTTTATGTTTACAAATTGTAGCTCTTAGATAAATTAAGATTATTCCAAAAATAACTATGATACCAAATATTAATATAAGAACTAATTGGCTTTCCATTTTTAGAATATGGTTTATAATGATTTTCTAAGATTCTAATAAAATATATATTTTTAAATATAGAGGGCCTTAACATTTACCTATTCAACTATACTCAAAATTGATAAATTAGTGAATAAATTGAAGATCTTTGATGAATCCAAAAAATAAAAATAAAAAAAATAGGAGAAAGAAAAGTTCTATAAATCTCTTGCTTTTACTGTTTTACGTCCATTAGCTTTTGCTCTTCTTACTGCATGGTCTAGCATTTCCATAATTATCTTATTAAGTACATCGCCATCAAGAACTCCACTTGAAGTATTACAGTCCTTTTTCTTGATATACTCTCTTACCTTTGATTTTACATATAGGGGTTCTGCCATTGTTTATCATCCTCTTTTATAAAATTTTTATTTTTATACCTTTATTCTTATCTGGTTATTTAATAAACGGGAATTTCATTTATTATTAATATAAATTATTACCATATGAGTTTTTAAATCTTATTGAAAATTCCATATTAGATCGTATTTTTATTGTTAAGTAGGGATTCTTTATAATCTCTTATTCGCTTAAGGGATTTTCGTTAAAAATTAACAGAGAATATTTATTGAAATCTATCAACCCTTTAATAATAAATGAATAAAATTTTATCTGATAAAATCATTCCAATCAATCTTCTTTAAAATAAGAGTAATAATCTAAAAGAAAATAAAACTATCCTTATCTAATAATTATTTAATCATATATAAAAAAAAGAAAGGGTAGTAATAGTTAATTTGTTTGAGCGTAGAGAATTTTTTTTTCTTTCTCTATATTTATTCTGGAGGAGCAAGAACAATCTCTATGCTTGAGACATTATTGCTTTGACCGTTTTCGCCCTCAAGAACTTCTGTGGATAGTTTAATGTCTTTATATTCAGTTCCTTTTAAGAATCTATTTCTTAAAATTTCACAAACATCAACAGCATGAGAAATTGCTCTACCACGAGCTTTTACGGTGCATTCTTCTCCTTTATTGAGGATCATCATAGTCGCCATAACATAATTCATGGTTGGGCGACGTCCAACAAAAACGCTATTTGCTTCTTTGTTTGCCATGTATCTTACCTCTATTTTGTTTTGTATTGTTTATTTTGTAGTTTTGTAATTATGTATTTAAGTATAATCGTAATTTCAAATTACGAGTATTACCATTTTTGTGAATTTTTTGTATCATAAAAATTTTATTATCAATTTAATAATACTTTTTTGTAAACTGTAAATCATGGTAAAAAAAAGGAAAATTGCATGAAATATAATTATAGTAAAGAAAATTTATCAATCTAAACCATTATTTTTACCAGCCAATTCGTTGGAATCTTCTTTTTCCGTATTCTCTGCTTCATATTTTTTATAAGCATCGACAATAATGCTAATTACGAGTAATGCAGATATTATTATCAATAAAGGTATTAATAAGCCTGATTCTGTTAAAAAAATTTTAACCCAACCAATCCAAGGTATCTTAAAAACCACGACTCCAAGGATATTTCCTTCAGGAACCCATCCTTCATCGACTATTGGATTGGCATCACCTTTGGTCTTAAATTGCCAGATTCCATCCTCAAACTTTTTATCAACAACTCTGTGAACAATTGGTTCGGCTGGTGGATTTGACCATACTCCTTGAGCGTTAAATACAATGATGTCACCATCCATATCTTCAATTGTTCCATTCCGAATATCAATTGCAGGAACACCTTTTACTATTAATAAGTCGCCTCGACTTATAACTGGTTCCATTGAACCACTTTCGACCACAACAACAGGGGTTTCTGTATTTAAAGTTAGTTGTAATATAAAAAAGAGGAAAAAAGAGCCAAAAAGCGCTATTGAAATAGTTATTACGGCAAGAATTATCCTTTTCTTGTTTTTAGATTTTGTTACCGTACTCTCTGCTTTTTGAATGTGATTAGTTTCCATAATCTAATTAATACTCTTCTCTTTGTCTAAATAAATAAAAAAATCAATATAAATATTAGCCAATTATTAAAGGAGATGATATTTATTGTGAAATATTACATAGAGGTAATTAAACCCCGTGGAAAATAGTTATACACATTTAATGCATGAGATTTATGCTATTATTCTTATTTTATATTCAAATTGATAGTGTAAAACAATACGTAGGTTATTTTTTATTTAGATTTATAATGGACAATTTTTGCTGCTAAATTTTATTGAAAATCATCAAATTCAAAAAAGTGATGTAATTTTTTACGATCTGGCTTAGAAGATATAAATATTTCAATAGATCATCTATATTTATAACTATACGAAATGGGGAAAGTATTTTATAGAATCCTTTCTTAATCAAAAACTATTGAAGAAGTGAATATTATTATATTCATTAACAACATTAGGGTAAGGGAAACCTCGTGTTTATGGAAGATCCTTTTTTAAAACAATACATAGTAGGAGATATAATTAAAGAAATTGAGAGGGAGGGCTTTTCAATTGAAAAGGTTTTTGTTGAAGATTTTATCGATAATTTTCAAGAGAAATACAATAGATTACCAAAGAAAGTTGAAATTAAACCAATTGCAAGAAGTTACCTAAAAATGTTAGGGGAAGATACGAATTACAGTGAAATTAATAATTTAAAAACTGAAAAGACTACACTCAACGAAGAAATAACGCCAGTTATTAATCAATTCCTTAAAAAAAGAAATATAATTAACACTTTCACAGAAGAAAGTTTATTTAGGAATAGTGGGGAAATTTTAACAATTCCTAAAACTGAAGGGAGAAGAATTTGTCCTATTTGTGGAAACGATGATAATTTCTTTAAAATCCATGAAAAAATAGATAAAAATTATATTATCAGCCATTATCCTAAGATTTATGGAAAATCTTACCATTGTGACGCTTGTTCTTGTACTTGGCGTGAATCTTGAATTAACTCTGTTCTAATTATTTTTTTATCAGATATAATGTTCTCTGTCCTAAAGAGACAAATCCCTTCATTAATTAAGTTTTAAATAGATCATAGTTTAAAATATTATAAATAGAATTAACACTAATTTTAATAAATTGAAAAGCAGAAGTGATAAGGTTGGAAGCTGATTACGCAATTATTTGTAATCCTGAAGCAGGAAATAAAAATCAAACGAAGCAAGATATTCAGTATATGTGTAAATGTTTGGATGATTTTAAAGTATCTTACAAGCTTTTTGAAACAGAGCATGCCCTACATGCCATCGAACTTGCAACTCAATTATCTAAGGAGGGATATGGACGAATTATTGGAGCGGGAGGTGATGGTACATGCAATGAAGTAATGCATGGAACTATCATTTCAAAAACTAATGCTCTAGTAGGATTTGTGCCGATGGGGTCAGGAAATGATATCCCTGCAGCAATAGGATATAGGGCAGACATTAAACGTGCCTGTGAGATTATCGCTGAAGGATACTCAAGTAAATCAGATATTGGTTATGCTCTAAGAGATGATGGTATTGAACGTTACTTTTTAGGAATTGGCTCACAGGGATTTGATAGCGAAGTAGCTCGGAGATCAAATGAAAATAAAGAAAAAGATTACAATATGATAATCCTTACCCTGTTAAAAGAATGGGAAAATCAAGAGATTATTGTAAAAATGGATGATGATTTTTATGAAGGAGAAGCAAATCTTGCTGCAGTTGGGCTTTCTGGAGCTTATGGAGGAGGAATGTTCATTTGCCAAAGAGCTAATACAGATGATGGTCTGTTTGATATTAGTATTGTGAATATTGATAAGGTAAAATTAGCAAGGCAATTTCGAAGAATGTATAATGCATCACTTCTACCCCACCCCAATGTGAAGGAATATCAAAGCAAAAAAGTTCGAATAGAAATGAAGAATCCGAACCAAGATCCATATTATTGCCAAGTTGATGGTGAAGTATTAGGATTAGTCCCTGTTACTTATGAATGCATCGAAGCCGGTTATGAATTCATACGACCAAAAATAAATGAGTTCGCAGAAGAGTTTAAACAAAAATATGGCCATTATATGTGGGAATGTACTCACTAGATTCAGAAATTCTTTTTTTCAGATTTTATGCCTTAATCTCCACTTAATTGTCCTTTATTAGCTCGAGATCTCCTTATAAAAAAGAAAATAATGATCCCTACAAATATTGCGCCAAGAATCATTAGTAAAGTTACTATATCAGTATCAAGAAGATTATTATCATTGGTCCAGGGATAATTTCCTAAATCCGTATTATTATTGCTAAAGTAGTGATTATAAATGAATTGTTCAATAGTTTTACCAGTAACTTCCAAACTGCTTGCTGATATTGCCGTAATATCATCATTTATTGTGTGATGATAAGGCCATGCGGGATTATTCCAGAAGTTTATAATTAAATCCGCTGAGGGAATTCCATAATTTACAAAAGCAACATGATCATCTCTGATGGAACGGACCTCAGGGTTATTCGGAAATTCAGAAGTATATCCAAGTTGACGTCCAACTTCAAATATTTCTTCAAGGAGTGAGGAGGTAGAATATTGCTCATTAATAAATTTTAAATTTACGCCTCCGACCATATCGAGCAAAATCATAGCCTCAAATGATTCCAACGAAGAGTTATAAAAACTTTCGATATCTTCCACGAACTTATCAGATCCTTCACACCAATCCCATCCACTAATCCCAGAACTATAGTCATACCCTTGATCTTCCGCATCAAAAAAAAGAAACCAAAGTTGGCAAGTTAAATTCTCTTTTAGGCTATAGAAGACCCTCGCAAGATCAATCAATACAGCACATCCACTAGCTCCATCATTGGCTCCAGGCACAGGCTCATCTCTCTTTAACTCATCAGGATCCTTCGTTGCTCTTGCTCGAGAATCATAATGAGCCCCTAATATTACTATATTATTATTATGCTCATTAAGCTTGAATAATACGTTTTGACATTCGACAGATTGAACAGTAAAGTTATGAAGCATATAACTGAAATTAAGATTGATCTCCCTAAATTTTTCGATAAAATATTCTGCACAATCTTCTCTACCTTGGTAACCAGGGATTCTAAAATGTGTTAAATTTATATTGAGTTGATCTTCCACATAAGAATAGGCATTACTGCCATCAAATTGTAGTGGCATAGGAAGATTACGAAAATTACTATCTACTAATAGAAATATAGGAAGAATGAGCGGTAAAGCAATTATAAGAGCAATAACTACTATTATGAATGCCTTATATTTCGATTTAACTTTAACTCACCAAATAAGTACTAAAAATTTACCACTATAAGTTAAAATGAAAAATAAAAAATAAGTTTTTATAATTTAAGCGGGTTCAAACCCTAAATCAGTTTTAGTCTCTCCCTTGATTTCAGTTTCCAAGAATTTAACTTTTACGGGCATGCCTATTTTGATGGTCTCTGGATTTTTTTCATCTACTCCAACAAGTTGAGCTGAAACCATCGAACCTTCTTTGAGTTTTATTATCGAAAAACAATATGGATTATTTCTATCATATCCTTTTTGAATAAAATAGGGAGTTCCTACGGTGATGCTTGTAAACGCCGCTAATTCACCCTCTCCCGACATCTCCATCCATTCCATATTAGCCGTATTACATTTTGGACATAATTTTCTTACGGGAGTATATAATGTACCACAATCTTTACACTTGGAACCCATCAACTTCTTATTTTCTAAGAATTCTAAATAGTTTTGTATCGTAAAATCTTTATCTATATCTGACATTTCTTCTCAATCACCCTTATTTTTCATATATTGTTACTACACAGGTTCCTCCACTTCCACCTAAATTATGGGTAAGTGCGCGTTCAACATCAAACTTCACTTGTCTATTTCGTTCTGCAACGCCCCTCATTTGCTTAAATATTTCAACTGGCATTGCCGCTCCACTCGCTCCCACAGGATGTCCTTTGCTTTTTAGACCACCTGAAGTGTTAATTGGAAGTGACCCATCTCTTTTAGATTCTCCGTTTCTTATAGCTTCAACAGCTTTCCCTTTTTCATAGAATCCCAAGTCTTCCATTGCTACAATTTCAGCAATGGTGAAACAATCATGTACTTCCGCGATTTGTATGTCTTTTGGTTTTAATTTTGACATTTCATATGCCTGTCTTGATGCTTCCCGTGCTGCAATAAAAGAAGTTAAATTATCTCTGTCGTGCAATGAAAGAGCTGCGCTCCCCTGACCCGTTCCTGTAATCCAAATAGGAGTGTCCGTGAAACGTTTAGCTTTATCTCCAGATGCTAAGAATAAACAAGCACTTCCGTCTGTAATCAAGGAACAGTCGAAGAGTCTCAATGGGTATGCAATGATAGGATTAGACGAACTTTTTAGAAAATCAAACTCATCATTCCAATCAGGAATGTCTCTTCCTTGTTCTTCATACCTTTTCTTTTTACTTGCCATCATATCTTTTATTGACTGTTGCATTTGAGCATAAGGATTTTCTGCTCCATTTTCATGATTTTTAATGCCAACTCTCATTAAGTCTTCGGCAGTTGTTCCATATTGTTTGAAATGTGCCGAAGCTAAAGTCCCATATAATCCTGGAAAGGTAGCTCCTGCAGGAAATTCAAATAAACTATCTGAAGCCGTTGCTAACACATCTGTCACACCTGCAGTAGGAAGTTCAGTCATACATTCTACTCCACATACGGCAATTACGTCATGAATACCCGAAGCTATAGCTATTATCGCTTGTCTCAAAGCGATACCGCTACTGGCACAAGCTCCTTCGAACCGTGGGGCAGGTTTTGGGGTTAACCCAACCAAATTAGCCATTTGAGGACCTAAGTGTCCTTGATGATTAAATAAATCCGAAGAATAGTTTCCCACATAACAGGCGTCAATATCTTTAGGTTCGATTCCATTATCTACACTTTTACTCGCATTAAGCCAAGCATCAATCCATAGATCAGGATTTCTTTTAACTGGAAAGTGATTTCCGAATTTAGACATTCCAGCGCCCACTAATGCTACTTTTCTTGCTAATTTTGCCATTTTTCTGATCAAACTTTATTTTATTTTTTAATTTTTAAAATTAATACATAGAATTGTAGAATTTTTTTAATTCTTATTCTTTCCAATTTTTACTCTTTTTTTAAGCTAATCATGATTAAAAAATTTAAGTAAGAACCATATCTCAAAAAGGACTCCAATTAAACTAATAATTAAGGGGGCTAAGTAACTTACATTTTCAATCAGAAGACCAGCAATTACTCCTGTAGGAATATATCCTAATCCTCTTACGAATGAAACTACTCCATATGATTCGGCTTTTTTATTTTTTCCTATGTCCGTGAGTATGATCTGTTCCGATGGGATAAAAGTTACTATGGAAAGAGCTAATGATATATAACCAAAAATCAAGAATAGAATTATTATTTCCGTATTTATGAATTCCCATAATATTGAAGCAGATATATTGAATATAAAGAAACCCAAACCAAAGATTTGACTTATTAGGATCGCTTTTTTTTTTCCTAACTTATCGGTAATTCTACCTGCAGGAATTTGAAAAATCATATTAGTGATGTTCATCCAAATTGTAATGAAGGAAATTTGATCTGTAGTCAAATGATAATAATCGCTTAATCCCCCATTATAAACTGATAACGTAGTCCCATAAATGAAAATATCTATAGTAAAAAATATTAAAATCACTCGCATCTTTGGTATCTTTATAAATTTTACCCACATCTTTTCTTCATCATCCGCAAGGATAATTTCTTCATTATGTTTTTCTTTTATATGTGAAGTGTTATTAGAAATGAAAAAGAATATGATTATACCTTCTATTATGAGTAAGATTATGAATAAAGTGAAAAAGAACTGAGAGGCTAATCCGGCTCCAATTATAACAAAGAAATTCCCTGCTATAGTGCCTAGAAAATAACTGGCGAAAACTATTCCATACATAAACCCTTTTGAACTACCACTATTAACTGAAACTAGGAATTGGCTATTGATTGTATTTAATGTCAATCCCAAGAAATAAACTAAAATTCCAAAAATCAATAAATAAATAGCATTAGAATTTGCATAAATTAATGATACTAAACTTAGGATATATACGGGAATACTCATAATAAGCGTGTTTTTATGTCCTAACTTATCAGAGAGTCTTCCTACCAACGGCATAGGTAAAAACTGCATGACACTTCCTAGAGATACAATAATTCCTGTAAGAAAGAGAGATTTTGTGATATCTAAGATGAAAGGTTGATAGATGACACTAAACATAGCAACTCCAAAGCCATGAAGCACTCTAGTTCCACTTAAGGCTACTAGATTCTTTTTTCTAATTCCATTAGTCACTTTTAAAATATTTAAATCAACCAATTGATATCATTAACTCCTCAAACTAAGAAGAATTAAGTCTTTCATATCTCAATAAGCTTGTGGTTTGTAAGCGGATTAGTTAATCTTTTTATCTCTATATGCATTATTAACATTTATGTCTCTAGAACCCGTTAAATATGAAGATTATAAAGTTGGCGATTCCGCTACATTTACCAAGATTATAACTGAAGAGGACGTAATGAAATTTGCAGAAGTCACAGGAGACTTTAACCCAATCCACGTTAATCCGGAATACGCTAAAACTCAAATGTTTGGAAAACAAGTTGCACATGGTGCATTAAGTGCGGGGTTAATATCAGCGGTTTTAGGTACTAAACTCTTTGGCCCTGGGATATTATATGGTGGTCAAACAGTGAAATTTATCAAACCCGTATTCTTTGGAGATAAACTAACGGCAATTGCCACAGTTAAAGAAAAATTTACTAAAAAGGATGGAAAGTTGAAATTCATTATAGCTGAGACGATAGTGAAAAATCAAAATGATGAAATAGTGACCTCAGGAGAAGGTACGATAGTATTTATGTAATTTTTATTT
>SDNW01000074.1 GCA_004524725.1 Promethearchaeota archaeon | reverse complement strand
ATCATTTTCAGGAGTAAATCCAAGTAATCCGGCTAAAATTGCGATATCTGTACCGTGACCTTTATATGTCTCTGCAAATGAGCCATGAAGCCCTATTTTTACAGTTTTCGGCTTTTTTCCGAATAATAACTGTGCAACATACGCAATTTGACATGCTCCAGCAGTATGACTTGAACTTGGTCCAACCATTATATGACCAATGACATCAAAGATAGAAGTATATTTCAAAACTTATTTCACCTTAATTTTATATTTTAATATAAGGAATAATATGACTATAAGATTATACAATATCAAGATATATTTTTTATATATTTGATAAAATTGAATTGAAAAGAAATAATTAGAGTAATTTTTTAACGAATCATAATGAATTATTAATAACAATTAACTAAATTTGTATGGGGTAATGATATTGTTCTTAGATAAATTGATTGAATTTCCACGTACGTTGTATGTATTGATTATCACTGCTGGAGCGTTTATACTCTTTATTTTTATAAATCAATTAGTTTTTGCTCCCTTATCTGCGTTAGTCTCGACGTATAATGTATTAGATTTTGAATTTGCATGGACTGCGGAAAGGATCGCAGTAATTTTTGCAGCTTGGGGAACAGCAGGGATGGAGGCTCAGGCCCTTGGAGTCTACTGGGATTTCTTATACATTATTGGATACGGATTTTTCATCTCGGGGTGCATTCTTTTAGTCTCTCGTATCTTAAGTGGAAAATATCAAAAAATAGGGCTATATATGATGTTAACTCCCTTAATCGCGGGAATATTTGACCTAATTGAAAATATTAATTTACTGATTATGCTTCAGAACACGACAACTTTTAGTCCTATAGTCCCACTTATTGCTTCAATTAGCGCAGTAATTAAATTCTCATTTCTAATTTTAGGTATTGGGTTTTTCTTCATAGCGCTAATCCTTATGGTGATTAGTATTATTAAAAATAGATTATCTTAATTATTTTCTTCTTTTTTGACGAAATTAGCCTTTATGGTAGTAAAACGAGATGAGATCATCTAACCAATTAAAGATTTCTTCTTTACTTAAGTTTTCAACGTTAAACTTCAATCTTTCGAGTTCCTTGAGAAGATTTTGCATCTCAATGGGAATCTCTTTTTGCGCTAATTCAAATAAGAACTCGTTCGTTTTTGAGATTAATCGTTTGATTTCTGGAACTATGGGTTCAATGCCTTCTAAATTATCGAAAGTGACCAAAAGGTTAATTAAATTAAAGAGATGTTCAGTCTTGTTCGCTTTATAAGATGCATCAAAGGTATAATAATACCCTTCAACATCATCATATGGGATTAATTCATTGTATTTATTCGCAACCTTGATAATTGATTTGACGTTTTTAAATAATAGTGAGGGAGACCAAGTAAAAATCTGATAAGTATTTAACACTTTCCCTGATTTGATAGAAGGAATGAATTTGTTTCTTTCCTTAAAATAACCAAAAGGAATAATTATAAAATCAAGATTCGAACTTGGATGACTTCTATCAATTATGTCTAAATGTAAGTTTTCTAATTTATGAGTTATAATTTCTTTTTGATTTATGATATCAAATTCAATCTGACTTGGTCGAGGTTTATAGATATAAAAAATTAGCCCTTCAAATCCACGAACATCCAACTGAATTGAAAAATCTATTTTTTCTTTAGTCATATCAAATTTATCAAACCTGATATCCAATAGAATATGCGAATAATTCTCTATATACTGAAAAAACCACGGAGGTTCCCTCTTTGAACTAGATGAAATCATACTTTACCCTTCTTTCCTCTCTGTAATTATCATAACTAATTTCTAACTAATATATTCTTGTACTTGATAATCGCTAGATAATTTAATTAGAGGTAATTTTACTTTTTATTTTTTCGGGTTTAATCGTTAAACGATTACTAAAGAAAAAAAAGAAAAAAATAAGTAATATACTGGTTATTTATAACCCTAGTCTTTCTAAAATGGACTTTAATCGAGTTCTGTGGAATTTAAGACCGATATCATCAGGACTATATCCCATTGCTAAAGCATATAATTCCGTTATATACAAAACTGGTATATCGTATTCAGTTTCATACTTTTTGCCTAAATCTCGCTGTTTTGTATCAAATTGCTGAAAGCAAGCTGGACAATTCACGACCACTACATCTGCTCCCGATCGTTTAATACTATCCATCTTGATTTTTAAATTGGCCATACCATGTTCTTCGTAAGCGTTAGTGACCGCTGAGCCACAACATAGTACTTCTTCTTCGTATTCAGCTATAGTTGCACCACTTGCAGCAACCAATTCCTTTAATACCTTAGGTCTCATAGGATCATCAGATTCCATCCATTCTGCTGGACGCATATAGTGGCATCCCGGATGAACGGCAACCTTAAGCCCACTTAAAGGTTTAGAGATTGCGCTTTTTACTTTATCAAGATGATCATGCAATACATCAACAAAGTGCTTCACATCAATAGTGCCCTTATATTCTTTCCCAACTTTAGAAAGTTCTTTATTAACTTTCTCTTTCATTAAGGAATCATGAGCCAATTGATGACGCACCCCTCGTAATGTATTTGTACAACCATTGCATAAAGAAATAATATCTTTCCCTTCTGCTTCAGCAATACAAAGATTTAATGCTCCCATTGTGAGCCAGACATCATTATCAAAGCTCTTTAATCCAGTTGGATCAGGACAGCATGTAAATGGCGCCTGAGAGGTCTCAATCCCAACCTTCTCAAAAACTTTACGAGATGCTGCCTCGATAAAGGGAATACGATTCCCTATTGTACATCCTTCAAACATTTTATAGTCTGTCAACTCTTTTCACCTGTTCTAATCTAGATATTTATCTGATCCTATATTTTTAAATAAAGTTTGAACTTCCTCCACATTAGGAGCAACTATCGAGGGAAGCCCCAATTGTTCTCTTCTTCGTTCAATAGCCGGTTGAGAAGGTATTGCTTTAGCACTATCACAAATTGCCTTCGCTTGTTCGATCAAATACTCGGGAGCATTTCCTTTTTTAACACTCTCGTTTTTTAGGAATGTAAAGATCTCGGTTAATTCTATGTTTTGTGGGCACACTTCATCACAAGTATCACAAACTGTACAACCCCAAATAACTAAAGGATCGGCATCAAAGATGGCATCTTTATAGCCTAATAGCGCATTTAAAATGTTACTACGTGGATTATATCCTGAGGTCCCATAAAAGTCAAAAGAGACTCTTGTGACCGGACAATTATCCGCACATCGACTACACTGATAGCAATATTTAATCAAATCAGACCCGATATGATGATCCATTACAAGTTTTCTAAATTCAAAATCTATCGACATTTTTTTCACAATCTTGTTTTTACATTTCAATTACATTCATTCTATTATTGGCGTTTACCCGCACAGGGCAGTCATATCCAATCTCTTATTTTTATTAGATATTCATCCTAAGCCAACATTTAGCTTACGAGAGTAAATCTCCGTGCCTTCTTCATCAACAACCGTGATGTGCGCGGCACACGATAGTCAACAGTCATAACAGCGAACTATCATTTCTAAAAGATTTACTACTCCTTCTGGTACTTCTTCGCTCATCTTTTTTCGTCACTTAGTAATATTTTTTTAATTATTTTTATTTTATCCAAGGGTCTGGTAATTTTAATCCCTCTAACGCCTTGTCTTCAAATACTTGCTTCGCAGTATGCATTAATGACTTCTCAATTCCTGCTATATTATGGTTCGTTGCAACTAATAGATTTAACTTCTTACAAATCCCATCAGCATCACTCCAAATATTATATAACAACAGTCCTCGAGGTGCTTCCGTGACTCCAACTCCGACGCCTTCTTTTGGTTCGACATCTAGTGTTTTACAATCTGGGCTAACAATATCAGGATCCTCCAATAAGGTTTTAATGAGCTCGATCGATTCAACCGTCTCAATTAAGCGTGCCCAATGATACGCAAACGTATGATGGGATATTGGACCAATTTTCTCTCGAAATGCTTTTAACGCCTCATCTGCTAAGGGAGTGGCCATCTTATCGGCCGCATTAATCATTGCTAGTGTATTCGCCCTGTAGATGCCTTCTGGATATCCCGCAGGCTTATAATACATATGAGTCGCATAAGAATGTTCTGGTATGTGCTCTCCAAGTGCATCCAAATAGTTATGTACGTCATAATCGATTTTTTCCCCTTCCGGAGTGACGATTCGAATATCTCCATCATAAATATCATGCACTCCATTCTTGGTCATGCCAAGATAGTATGTAGGTACAACTCCAACATTTGCGACGACGTCCCAATAATCTTCCACTACTTTAAGGCCAATATCCACTGTCTTTTTAGTAAACTCGATCTGCTCATCAACTTGTCTTAAGAAACGATCACGAGCATCTTCATCCATCGGTTTCTTCATTCCACCTACAATCGCTGAAATCGGATGAACCGATTTTCCGCCAATTTCCGCACAGAGTTTCTGACCGAAATCCATCATTTTCAACGCCATCGCACCCACATCAGGCATTTTATTAATTACATGCACCACATTTCTTAGTGCGGGATCTGCAAATGGCCCTAACAAAAAGTCGGGCGCGGCTAAAGCATAGAAGTGCAACAGATGTGAAGAGTATTGTTTTGCGTTTTGTAATAACTGGCGCAATTTATATGCAGGCTCGGGAATCTCTACACCCCACGCATCCTCTACTGCCTTGGTGGGCGTAAGATGATGAGGAATGGGACAGATTCCACAGATCCGAGGTGTAATTCTTGGAACATGCTCACAATATCGACCCTCACAGAATTTCTCGAAAAATCGAGTTGAAGTAATATTAAACTGTGCATCTTTTACTTTTCCGTCATCCCCAAGAACGATACGGAGTCCTCCATGCCCTTCGAGACGGGTTACGGGCTCAACTTCAATTTCTTTTACCATTTCTTTTATTCTCCTCCTTTATATGCTTTATTTGATGCTAAGGTAAATTTCTGAAACGTCCCTAAATGGTCTTTTACTTGACTTAAAAGCTCATCTTTTGAGAGGGCTACATTGAACCCCTTAATTGCGACATCAGCATAGCGAGATGCTTGATCAGCAACCCATTCTGTTTGACCGAAACATCCCGTGCAGGGCGCATTGACTCTCATACAGAGTCCACCGCATCCAGCTTTCGTGACGGGTCCCATACAAATATAGCCTTGCTCAATTAAGCAATCATCCATATTTGGAAGTCCTTCATAATCACGCTTTACTTTAGTCATCGTAGAATTAGAATTTATAATTCGGGGGCAAGTATCGCAAACCGTCGAAATTTCAGTAAAATCTCGATTATCACGTAAGAATTTCATAATTTTGGATGAAATTTCTTCGGTTTCAGATGGTAAGTTGGTTAAGGTTGTTTTTGCCTCACCTTTAATCTTTATCTGTTTTAAAATATCTCCACTAAGATCAAATCCTGCCATTAATGGTACATTCAGAAATAATGATAAAAATTCATATAAATTCTTCTTATCCCCAGAACTTAATTGATTAATATTAGTTATCATATCATTTAATTTACCTACGCGATTAGAAACGCTTTTTGAGGGACCAAAACACCCCACGCATGGATCCCCATTATTAGTACATTTTAATGTACAACCTGTACTGGTTATAGGACCGAAGCATAATTTCCCATGTTCAAGTAAACAATTTTCATTATTAAGAATACAATCAGCACAAAAAGCAGATTCATTCATAGGAAATGGCTTTTGACCAAGTAAAAATTGGACTGCAGAAACGATTGCTTCAGGCTTTGGAGGACAACCACTTATGTAGGCATCAACCTTAATAACTTCATCTAGCGGTACGATTTTATCCGTAAAACCAGGCATATGTTCTTTTGGTTCATGAGGAGATTCGTTTGTGATACTTTCAGCCCCAACAAACTTTCTATTGATTGCCTTTTGAATATCCCATTGATTAGCTAATCCATGAACATTACCATAACATGAACAAGACCCAAAAGAAATAATTAACTGACACTTATTTCTCATCAGTTTAGCGTTTTCGATGTCTTCATTTGTCCGTAAAGAGCCTTCGACAAATCCAACTAAGATATCTCCGTCTGGTCGGGCTTTCAAGGAATCGTGTTTAAAGTCAACAACTGCTGGCCAGTATACAATATCGAGTGCTGGGAGAACTGGCAATAATCCTAGATTTTTGCTCAGGGAAATATTTTTTCCTTAATGTGCATTCAATAAGGATTGATGACAGCCCCAACAATCACTGCATTGCATAAAAGCTACTTTTACCATTTTATATCTCTCTTTATTTTTTTTTTATTTGTTAATTCTTAATTTGCTAAATTAGCTAATTTATATTAGAAATTAGTTGTGAGGAAAAAATCATAATTTAATAAAAAAGTTTCTGCTTTTCACAAATAAGCGGATAGATTTTACTTTCGTGTAATGAATCATTATTCAAAACCATCAATATTTGCATTGTAGTTAATTTACTTAAAGTTTATTTTGAATAGAAATTCATATTTCTATATTGAGTCGATTTTTCATTAAAAATTATATCTGTATTTTTTGGTTTAATTAAACTAGATTTTTTCTTAAGATAATTATTCTACTTTACCACATCACCTGAAAAAAGATATGAACAAGAAAGTGGGAAAAATTGGGGCACATATTTATTATGAATATTTATTAATAATGTTTTTAAAGCATAAAATTCAGAATAAATTATCGATCGTAATATCGATTAATTGATAGAACATATCTAAAAAAAGATTAGAGGTTTAAAAAAATGGTTGATGTTACAGATACGTTGGATTGTTCGGGTGATGTTTGCCCTTATCCAGACGTAAAAAGTAAACGAAAAGTTAAAAAAATGAAATCAGGAGAAGTCCTTAAGATTATAGTCGATTATCCGCTCTCTGCCGAGAGAATTCCGGAAACGATGCAATCACTTGGCCATGAAGTGCTCTCTGTTGATAAAACAGGCACTTCTGCTTGGGAAATCCTGGTTAAAATTAAATAAGGTGAAAAAAAAATGGATTTTGTATATGCATTAGTAGCTGGGCTCATAATTGGAGCCATTTTTGGATTTATATTGCAACGTGGAAGATTCTGTATGAATTCTGCCTTTAGAGATATCTTGCTTTTAAAAGATTATAAACTTGCTAAGGCAGTAACCGTCTCATTAGCCGTTCTAATGGTAGGTTTTGCCATTTTTGCATTTGGTGGAATAATAACTCTTTCTCCTAAACCATTCAAACCAATAGCAGCCATCGTAGGTGGTTTAGTGTTCGGAATAGGTATGGTATTCGCTGGAGGATGTGCGAGTGGAACAACTTACCGAGTAGGAGAAGGAATGATGGGATCTTTTGTTGCCGCAATAGGCTTAACTGTTGGAGCATTAATGACAGCTGGTGGAGTTCTAAGTGATGTAAAAGTAGCACTGCAATCCATAACTGTTGGGACAAAGCTAACTCTTTTTGGAGAATATGACGCACTCATCACACCAATATTTATGTTAATTATTGGTATTGTTGGATTAGTACTGATGTTTTACTTCTGGGGTTGGTCAGCATTAAAAAGAAAATTGGATGCTAAGGAACCTTTAATAAAGACAGATAATTTTGTTGAATCTGCGTTTAAAAAAGGATATCCTTGGTGGGTAACCGGAATATTAATTGGTCTCATTTTAACTGCAGGATTCGTTGCTAGTAATGGAGTAGTTGGAATTACTGGAGGTTGGATGAACATTAGCAACTGGTTGACTTCTGGAAGTTTATTAGCA
Organism: Promethearchaeota archaeon; assembly: GCA_004524725.1. Lineage (GTDB taxonomy): Archaea > Asgardarchaeota > Lokiarchaeia > Sigyniarchaeales > SOKP01 > SOKP01. The sequence goes on along the minus strand of SDNW01000074.1, from coordinate 3,885 downwards.
TGGACTGGATTTATTATCTTTGGAATCCTTATTGGAGCAATGGTTAGTGCTATCATTTCTAAGGAATTTAAATTTAGACTTCCAAAAGAGGGATTGACTTTATTAAAGCAATTCTTTGGTGGACTTTTAATGGGTTTTGGTGCAGTTACAGCGTTGGGTTGTAATATAACCAATATCTTAGGTGGAGTTCCCCAGTTGTCCTTACATAGCATTCTCGCTGGAGCTTGCATCATGTTTGGGTCATGGATAGCCGCTTATTTCTTATTTATGTGGAAAAAAGAATAAAAAGAGATGGAGTTGAATAAGTAAAAATGGCTCGACTAGGAATCCTGTTCTTTGATGGACCGTATCAAGCACAAGCATCTGAAACAGTTGTGAAACTAGCAAATGCTGCACTTGATAAAGGACACGAAGTCCATATTTTCTGCTACATGGACGCGGTTAATGCAGTTTTAGAAAATCAAAAGAAAGTGGAAGGCATATTTAACATCGAAGAGGGATTTAGAGAAATACTTGACAAAGGAGCCACAGTAAGATTATGCAACTTGTGTCTCTTGGTTCGGGGAACGGTGAAAAACTGCTTGAAAAAAGAATGCGGCGATGTCAAAAGGGCTGGGACACCAGATCTTGCAAAAATTATTGAAGAAACTGATAGATTGGTGGCAATCTGCTAAGGTGATTAAAAATGTCAGAAGAAAAAAATGTGGTTATATTATTACGAAAACCGCCTCATGGTACTCTTTATCCCGTAGAGGGATTACGGATGTCAGTCGCAGTCAGCGCTGATTTCGATCCTATTACAATTGCCATCAATGAAGGCGTTTACACTTTCCTGAAAGATACTGATAAAACTATGTATTCTATGCACATTGAATTCTTGAAAAACATAGGTTTAGATATATATGTAGATAAGAAATCGCTTGATGCACTAGGCCTCACTAAGGATGATTTAGTGGAGGATGTTGAGGTCAAAGAACATGGAGATATACTAAAACTAATTGAAAATTCAACAGTTACTATACCATTTTAGGAGGTAGGAGAAAAATGACTAAAAAAGTACTATATTTCATAACTAGTGAGGATATCACTGGTGTTAAGCTTGCAATGGAACATACTGATGAAGATGATGTTACTATTCTTTTACTTCAAAACGCTGTCTATTTTGCAAATAAATCTAATAAAGAAGTCACACAAGCGATTAACCAAAATAAGAAAGTTGCTGCTTGTGAAGAACATGTAAATATAAGAGGTTTATCCAAATTCATCTCTGAAAAAGTTAAATTGGTCAAATCTGACGATGTGGTCGATTTAATTTTTGAGAATGACTCTATTATTAATTTTTAATTTTTTTTTTTTCCTATTATTACATTTATATGATTTTATAATTGAATTTCAATTCAAGTTATTTTCTTGATTTTTCTAAAAAATTTATTTTACCTAAATTCTTTTAATTTTTCTTTCGTTTTTTAACATATGAGTATGAAAAAACTAAGTTCAAGTGTTGTTCGCTTGGCACACGGTGCCGGGGGAGTAATGCAAGAAGAACTGATACAATTTATCACTCAAAATATTACATTTAAGAATGTTAATAAAGGAATTGGGCTTGAAGAGTTAGACGATGGAGCTACAATCCCATTGGAAGATTTTGAACAAGAGATTGTGGTTACTGCGGATGGACATACAGTTCATCCCCTCTTTTTTCCTGGAGGAAATCTCGGAATTTTAAGTGTCTGTGGAACGGTAAATGATTTAATTATGATGGGGGCAAGACCAATAGCAATGACTTCAATTATTATACTCGAAGAAGGATTCTCGATCGATGAATTAGAGAAAATTATAAATTCCTTTAACTTTACCGCTCGCGAAGCGGGAGTTGCGATTATTGCTGGCGACACTAAGGTTATGCCTCGTGGAAGCCTTGATAAAATAATTATGGCTACAACAGGAATAGGACTCAAAGAAAAACATATTACAATTTTAGACAACAACCTCCAGAAAAACGATAAAATTATCGTCACTGGAAGCATCGGAGATCATCAATCTGCTTTAATTGGAAGTAGAGAAGGATTAAATATCACTTCGGATCTCAAATCTGATGTTGGATTATTATTAGAAATATATAATGCGCTAAAAGAGAATATTCAAAACAATCAAATCCATGCAATGAAGGATCCTACGCGAGGTGGGATTGCTGGTGCGCTGAACGATTGGGCAAATAAATCAGAAGTGGGAATTCTTATCGACGAGGATTCAATCCCGATTAAAAAACAAGTAGTAGCGATCAGTGATATGCTCGGGTTGGATCCTTATGCAATGGCTTGCGAAGGGCGAGCCCTTCTCTCAGTATCTGAGCAAATGGCAGAAGAAGTGTTAGAGAAAATAAAATCCACCGAAATAGGAAAAGAGGCGACAATTATAGGGACTGTATCTCTAGAAAATCCTAAAAGAGTTTTAGTGAAAACCTCAGTAGGGGGTACAAGATTTATGGATATGCCCCTTGGAGAGGCTATTCCAAGAATTTGTTGAGTTGGAGAATATATAATGGATATTCCAGGTACAAAATTATTACGAAATAAGGATTTTACGAACCAAATCATTAAAAATATTAAGAAAATCTGTCAGAATCTAAATCGTGTTAAGATCATGCATGTGTGCGGAACACATGAACATACTATTTCAAAATATGGCCTACGTTCCTTATTGCCTAAAAATATAGAGATCCTCTCAGGACCTGGCTGTCCTGTTTGTGTATGTCCTGCTGCAGACATAGATAAAGCGGTTGAACTTGGAAAACGGAAAGATACTATTATCACCACATTTGGAGATATGATTCGTGTCCCTGCAACGAACATCTCTCTTGCGGAATTAAAAGCAAGAGGTGCTGATGTCCGGATTGTATATGGTCCTCATGATGCTATAAAAATTGCACAAGACAATCCTAACAAGGAGGTGGTCTTTTTTGCGATTGGGTTTGAAACGACCGTTCCCTTAATTGGTTATGAAATCCTGAATACTCCACCCTCAAATTTTTCAGTCATTTGTGCCCATAAATTGATTCCTGCGGCTTTAGAATTATTAATCTCTCAATCAAAATTAAATATTGATGGATTCATTTCTCCCGGGCATGTTGCGACAATTATAGGTCTACAACCTTTTTGTCTTTTTTCAGATGCTTATAGAATCCCCAATGTTATTGCTGGGTTTGAACCCAATGATGTTCTGTTAGCGATCTTAATGATTTTACGACAAAAAATAGAGAAAAAATATGAAACTCTAAATGAATACACTCGCGTAGTTAAGCCTGAAGGAAATAAAAAAGCTCAAGAAATCATTAATCAAGTTTTTAAGCAAGTTTCCTCCCCTTGGAGAGGTATAGGCCGCATTATGGATGGTGGTTTAGCAATCAAAAGCGAATTTGCTCAGTATGACGCCGATCAGAAGTTTGATATTCAATTACCAAAATCGCAGGACATCCCTCCTGGCTGCTCTTGTCATTTAGTAATGGTTGGTAAATTATATCCCTACGAATGTAAATTATTTCGAAAAGATTGTACTCCTCTTAATCCTATAGGACCTTGTATGGTTTCTATGGAAGGAACGTGTCAAATCTATTATAAGTATTATAATCCTTAATTAAATGATGTTTTAAAAACTCAATTTGAATGCAAATATAACAGTAGAAATCAATATTGATGGTATAGTTCAAGGCTGTGGATTTAGGCCTTTTTTATTCAATTTAGCACGTTCTTTAGATTTAAAAGGTTATATACTTAATCGAGGTAATGCAGGAGTAAGGTTAGTATTACAAGGAGATACAAATCAAATAGATAAATTCATAGAAAAAGTTGAAATTAAAAAACCAGAAATTTCCTACATAGAATCTAT
>SDNW01000073.1 GCA_004524725.1 Promethearchaeota archaeon | reverse complement strand
TTTATCATATTTGCCGGTATTAAATAATTCTTCAGACCTCTTAAGATGGTCTAGAGTTGAATATATTATATTTGCACCCACTGACTTAATTGCATAAAAATTAAGCTAATTTGTATTTTAAATATAATGTGATATTAAAAAAAAGAGATATAGAGTGGAGAATTAAAGAAATAATTTTTAATTCTCCACTGGCTATATCGATTTAAGACAAACACGCCCTCTATTAATTATCCTTAAGAAATGGTAACCGATTCAACTGGCCAATTATAATCAAGGATCTCTGGATTCCAAATTCCAAGTTGGTTTACGTGCACATTTCCTTCGCCTTCTCCAGTTAAATAGCCATTGCCTACAAAATGTATGAAAGTTACAAGGGGGACATCTTCTAATGGATATGGCCAGTATTGCTGCGTCATAGGATCTGCTGCTGCAAATATTTTAAATAAGGCTGGAATTTTCCCTGATTCACTTAATATACTGTATAAAGCTTCTGTGTTGAAAAGCATTCTAACTTGTAGATAGTATTGCATCATACCAGAACCAATTGGAGAAAAATACATATATGGTCCTTCAAAATAGTAGAAAATCATAAACGGAACTTCTTTTACATGTAGATGGATCGTAATTAAAGTATGCTCCTCATCAACAACACGCTCTTGAATAAATCCATGATATTCGCACTGCGATATGGGTTGTTTCTCCCAATCTATAAAAACGAATGGGTAATTTGGAGTTTCATTTCCTGGAGATGTAAAAGGGTCCAACCATTCGACATAATGTGGATGAATAGCTAATTCAGAGACCGGGTCAGCCCACCCAACAATTTCCTCACCTTCCCATTGTTCGATGGGTCTTTTTATAATACCAGCAGCTTGAACGGAGCTAGAGAATAACACTAAGATGAGCCCAATAGTGGCAACTGTCATTATAGTTGTCATTAATTTTGTTCTTTTCATTTTATCATCTCTTTATATAATTTTTTTTTGATTTTATCACCTAGTTAGTGATTAATGAATTCTTGAGAATCTATAACCTATATAGTTGAGTTTCCGTATAATCCATGGAACATCCAATTAATATTGGAACTAAAATTAGAATTTATTCTTTACTAAATATTCTATTGTTTACAAAAAGTTCGGTTATTAATGAGTCGAGTAATGGAATAGTTTCTGGTTCAATTTTCTGGTTTTTTTTATAATGTGTGAGAACCTGGTTCCAAATAGAATCATTATTTTGAATTTTATTCTTGAAATAATTTAATTTCTCAAGTGCATAGTATGAATCTCCTTTGAATACATAAGAAATGAAAAAGGGAGGTACTGATTTCATGAGAAGGATAAAGTCGCCAAACGTAACTCTGTCTAACCCTTCTGAAAAAACATCGTTAATAAAATAATCGATTGTACTAAGAAAACCACCAAAAAGATGCGATTCAAACGATTTATCCTTTATAAATGAGTGAGAAAAAAAGGGGACTCCTCTCTCTGATACAATCATTAAAAGCACTGGCTCCTCATTTTTAATTTCTGGAAAGTCAATTATTCCTTTTCTAACCATTTTTTCCATTTGAACATCTAATCCTGCGAGGTTCCAACGTTCAGATATTGATAAATCAGTTTTTTTCAAGGTTTCCCATAAATTAGCTTTTTTGATTAATTCGTCGTGTTCGTGAGATATTCTCATTGCTAGCCGCTTAATTCCATATGATTCCGCGATCTTTTGAGCTTGAGTTAAAAAGCGACGTGCCGTTTTAACGTCAAAGTTGAAAAGAGCTAGTTTAGCTTGTAAAATGAAAGCATTACAAAAAATGTAAAAAGAGCGAGAATTTTTAGCTAAAGTTAATAAATCTTTTAGATACTGCTTTACTTCTGTAAGAACCTCGGGATCGTTATTTAAACGATATTCTGTTAAAAGGAGATCACATAGATTGACATAAGCATTAATCTTAGTTTCAAAATAAATAGGTCCGGTTTTAATTATTTCATTTAATAATTCTTGTGCTTCCGCCTTATCTCGGATTCGAGGACTTATCTTTAATAGTATAGCCTTGCTATATTTGTAATTTTCTTCCATAACCAAGTCTTTATTTTCTTTGTATAGAATCGTTAATTGTTTAAAATATTGTCGAGCTCGTTCAGTGTCTCCTTTTTTGAGAGATACTTCTATTAAATTGCAGAGACATTCGTCTTTCATTAGAGGATAAGGTTCCCAGAGTACTATAGCTTTCTCCAGATATTCCAATGCCGTGTCATCATCTCCTTTTACCCAATATAAGAAACCTAGATTACTATGTATATGTGCAACGTACCAATCATTATCAATTTGATTAAAATATTCTAAGCTTTTCATATGATACTTAATTCCTATTTCATATTCGCATTTCTGCAGGTGAATTACCCCTATTCCAAGGAGACAATAACCCTTCCAAAAATGGTTAAATCTCATATTCTCCGCATAATTCATTGCTTTCTCGGAATATTCCAAGGCTATATCAAATTCTCCTCTCGATATCAGTTTAATAAATGCCAAATTTGTAATTGCCCAGAGTAATTCCCAGGTTATTTCCAACTCTTCTTCTGAGCTTAAATATTCTTCTAAACTCTTCTCCGCAGCGTCCATTCTCCCTATGTGTATATCAATCATTGTTTTTAGAACATTTAAACGAAATTGCTTGTGGACAATCACTTTTTTAGGTATATTAGATACTTTTTTTAAAAAGACTTCAGCTTCATCAATCTTATTTAAGGCGATCGTAAATTTCTTTTCTTGATCTAATCCACAAGCAATAAAAAATAATCCATCCAAGCAACGAAGATTATTTTTAACACTTCTCCCTTCCTCAAATATGAGCTCACCTAACTCAATGAGTTTAGAACTTTTATTCTGATATAATAGAATTAGGGCTTTAATATCTTGAAAACGAGATTTTACCTCAAGATTCAGCCCATCAAGTTTGCTTTTATAATCCAATAGTTCTAGAGCTTCATTAAGCTTTCCTTCATCGAAAAACAGTTCTGCTTTAGTTAATTGTTTTAATGTATAAGACGTCATTTTTTAATCGGATCTGGATTTACATTTAAGTATAAAATACGTTATCATTAGTATTAAATATATGGATAAGTCAAAGGAAAAAAAAGGTTAAATTTAGGTATAGCAATTACATCTATGAAAAAAAAATTAAGCTAATGTTGCTTGATGTATGAGACCAATCCGATTAGAAAAAGTAAACTCATAGATACTAAACCCATAAAAAATTGAGAGATACCTGCAAGTGGAAGCGTTGGAAAAAGTACGATTAAAAGTGAAAGATTTATGATTATTGTAGGGATAAATATCACAAATAGATATGAATACATTAACTTAATTCCTTCCCATTCTTTTCTACGCAGAATAATTATCGCATAAACTGAACATACCAAACATAATCCCCCAAAAACTCTAGGAGCCATAGGATCTGTCCAACCTACCAAATTACCAATAAGTTCTGGTACACTAATATAAATAATACCATATAATAAGGTGACGATCGCATAAGCTATTAGAGATATTTTAGTAAGCATTTTAATTTCGGTCAATTTATTTTTCCTCTTAGGTTTTCTTTTTTTTTATTTTTAAATATCATTAATCTAATGATTAATAAAAGTTACAAGGAAAATTGAATATATAATTGAGTTTCCGAATAATCCATGATACATCCGAACAATAATGGAACTTCCATGAAATAGATATAAATAGAAAAAATAACGATCTATTCCTCAGAAAAATATTAAAATATATTCTATAATGGGAAATGTGAATTACCCTCCGGAAAATATTTACAACCCATCTAGCTTAAAAAAGATCAATTACGACCAAATCATTCTTTGGATGCTGTCTAATAATGAATTATGCAAATGGTCTGATTTTCGTTGCGAACCGATTGAGATTCCTACAGGATCCTTATCCAGACATATGGAAACTCTTAAAAGAAAGGGATTTGTGGAAAATGTTAAACGAGGATATTATAAAATCACTTCTGATGGAAAAAGGAGGTTTCATGAGCTCTCAATGGAAAAGAATAAGGTAAGACAGCTGAATTATCCTCCTAAATTAATCTTAAATAGTGGTAGAAATTATCCTCATTGGATTCTCTGGATGGTATATAATAATAGATTTTGTAAAAGGGCTGACTTCTTAAAAAACCCTCTAGCCATAAATCAGTCTTCTTTATCAAAGAGTTTAAGACTCTTAATGGATAAGGGATTTATTGAGAAAGATCAGAAAAAGTATAAGATTACTCGTACTGGGAAATCAGCTTATTCAAGAATGCTTCAAAATTACGATTTGGACCGTCAAACTATTTTAGAGGAAGAAAATAAGCGAATTGAGGGTTTAACAGACAAAATCATCAATTTTTTTGAAAAGTTTAACATAAGAGATAAAGAAATTCAATTTAGGTTCCTCAAGTACATTTTAAAGCTAGATTATGAAAAGGTAAAAAATCTAATAAAAAAAGAAGAGATCTTCTATAAGATCATACTTTTTTTAGCTATGAATCATCCTGATCGATATCCTCACTTCATTTCAATCCAAGATTTTTCCCAAATCTATGAGATTAAAAAAGTGACCCTTGAATATTATGTTGGCGAGATTTCTGAAGGAAAAATCTATTCTCTCAAATTCTTCAACTTGAAAAAGTCATCAGGAGAACTTTATTATTTTCCTTCGAATGGAAGTTTGGAGAGGATGTTACGTGTAATTACCGAGAACGAAATTACAAAAATTTCTTACTTAAATAAACTGTTTTCAAAATCAAGGGCAGCTATAGCTCTGAGTATGGAATCCATTTTAAACGAGATCATAGATAAAAGTTGTAAATTCCTATTCCATAAAGATTTAGGAGAGCCGTTAAGAAAATTTCTATCCGAATATATAAAATACCTAGCGTATAAGTTCGAGATTAAAAAAGACTTAAAGGATTCCTATGATAAATTAGAAGGTTTAATCTGGCAAAATATTACAGATCTGATTGATTCTCAGACTTATAGGGATTTAGAGGAACAATGTAGAGAAAAATCCAAGGATATTGACAGAGAACTAAAATCAGATCCAGATAATATTAACTTATACTATTTAAAACTTAAGCAATTAATATATTTTAATCAATATAACGATGCGATTGAACTTCTGGATAAGATGTTGAAAGATTTCCCAGATAATGATAAAGATATAAAACTTCTAAAAGCAGTGGTCCTCAGAAGAATGCAGTTAATCCAGGAGGGATTAGATATTATTAATAAATTAATCATAAAATATCCTGAAGATAATTCACTTCTAAGTTATAAAGCATACTGGCTTCAATTTCTAGATAAAAGACAAGAAGCAGTAAGTATCATCCAAAAACTTTCAGATAAAGAACCAAATAATGGACTATATGAAGACACTTTTGGCGAGATTCTCATGTATTTTCAAGAGTATGAGGAGGCGGCGAAAAAGTTTGTAAAGTCGCTAGTGTTGGGTTCAGATGAATGGTACATTTTCCAAACCTATATTAAATTAGGTATTTGTTATAAGGCAACGGGAAACCTTGATCTAGCGGCTCTCAATCTTAAAAAAGGCATTGAAATCATAGAAAAAAAGGTTAAGGAACCTGAAACAAAACAAAAATGGTTGACGATTGCCAATCTATTTCTCTCAGATCTTTAATATTAAACGATTATATTTCTTACTTTATTTTTAGGATTTTTCGATAAAAATTTTAGTTCAATGGAAATGTCTCTTGGATGAGAAATTCTAAATGCGGTATATCTTTAATACCAATTTCTCTATTCATTTGATAAAACTCGTTAAAACTCTTCCAAGTCTCTCTATCATTTTTTATTTCATTTAAGAATGAGATAATTCGTTTTTGGGCAGAATAAGATTGGCCTTTAAAGATATAGCATGAAAGAAAAGGGGAAAAATCGTTCATAAGAAGAGTGTATTCGCCAAAGGATGCTCTGTTAAGCCCTTCAGAAAAGTTTTGCATAATAAAAGAATTAAGAGTTATGAAAAAACCTCCAAACAAATGCTCTTCGAATTTTTTATCATTAGTGAAAGATTGAGAGAAAAAAGGCATCCCACCCTGGGAAATAATAAGAAGATATACAGGTTTTTCGTCTAAGATTTCGGGTACATCTTGTAGCCCTTTTTTCTTCATTATTTCCATTTGTTCATTTAAACCTACAAGTCTCCAACGTTCTGAAATAGGGATGTCGGATTCTTTCAAATTCTTCCATAAGTCTATCTGCTCAATTAATTTATCATGTTCGTATGAAATTTTAATAGCTAATCGTTTTATCTGTTTAGTTTCAGCTATCTTTTGAGCTTGAGTCAAAAATCGTTGAGCGGAGTTTATATCAAACTTTAATAAAGCTAATTTCGCTTGTAATATGAAAGTTTCACAAAACACTAAATATGATCGGCTTTCTTCTGCCATCCTTAATAATTTTGGAATGTAAGCATTTAACTCGTCTAAAATTACATCCTCATAATTTAAACGGAACTCAGTAACAAGAATATCACATAGATGTATATACGCATAAAGTCTATAGTCAAAAAAAGCGTTTTCATCTTGAGCTATTTGTTTTAATAATTTCTCAGATTTCGCGATGTCTCGAATCCTTGAACTTCTTTTTAACAATACTGCTTTATTATATTGATATATTACTTTTCTGAAAGTATCTTCTTTTTTTTGTTTATATCTTTCTTCTAAACGGTTAAAATATTTTTGCGCAAGGCTAACATCACCTATTTCAAGAGCAACATAAACCAAACTGTCAAGCACTGCACCTATGTTTAACTTATATTTTTCCCATAACATTAAACTCTCCTCTAAGTATTTCATGGAAAGTTTATAATCTCCTTTATCGCAATATGTAAGCCCGATATTATTTAGGATGTTACAAATATACCATTTATTGTCTAATTTTTGAAATATCTCTAAACTCTTCATATGGAACTCTAAACTTAGACCATATTCGTAGGTTAGACCATATGAAACGGCTATGCCAATATAGCTATATGCAATCCAATAGTGGTTGAATCTAATATTTTTCGCTATTGACAATGCTTTTTTACTATACTCCATCGCAAGATCTAACTGAAATGTTATTTGAATATGTATCTGTGCTAAAAGGAGATATGCCCATGCCTTCTCCAGGTTATCATCAAGATTTTTCATTAAATTCAAAATGGTCTGGATCATCTTTTCCGCCTCTTTAATCTTTCCTGAATGAAACGCTATCCATGCTTTTACTATAATTATACGAGATTTACGTAATTTTAAACTATCTTTAGGTTTATTTGATATTGAGTTTAGTAAAGCATCCGCTTTTTGTAAGATATCAGAGGTTTGTTCAAACTTGTCTGATATGACTAATCCAACTAACTTTAAGAATAATCCATCAAGATAGAGGAGATCTCGTTTAAATTTATGGGCTTCCGATGATATTTGCTCACCAAAGTCAATAGCATCTTCACCTTTATGCTGATAGACAGAGATTAATCCCATGAGATAGAGAATATGAACTTTTTTGTCAATTCCCAATTCATTTTCTTTAGCTAGCTTTTCCAAAAGAGAATAAGCATCATCAAGATTTCCATTTTCGAAAAGCTCTTCTGCTCTCGTTAACTGCTCTAATTCTTCTTGAGTCATAAATTTAATCCATTTGGATATCCCTTATGGAAATAGTATGCTAAACGGGATTATAAATATATTCTGATCTCAGAATTAGAAATCAGTATAAAAAGATAACATTATTAAATTCTAAGGTTGAAAAATATCATAAAATTGGTAGATAAAAAGTGAGTATAAATTGCAAACCAAAGAAGTCTGGCTTATCGATTACGCTCGCACCGCATTTTCACGTTCGCGTCCAGATCAACCCGAAAGAGATGTTTTTGGCGAAATTCGTGGAGATGAATTGCTTGCTGATTTATTGATTAAATTTTTTGAAGAAAAATTAGTCGATAAAGGAATAAAAAAAAAAGACATTGAAGAGGCATCAGTAGGGATTGCTACAGGGACATTGGAAAATTGGACTTATGGAGGAAAGATTCCGCTTTATTTAGCAGGTTTTCCAAATAAAGTCTCTTCATTTATGATTGATAAACAATGTGGATCCGCGGGTGCAGGGATGCATGCATTAATCATGCATATCATGACGGGGAATAGTAAAATAGGATTAGCAACCGGTTTTGAACATATGACCCGAGTTCGTAGAGTTGGAATTGATCCCGAATGGGAGCGATTTAGCGATCCAAGAAGTAAATACTATAATCCTGAACTTGACATTATGAACTCAATAAATATGCTGCAAACTGCCCAAAGATTATATGAAGAAGAAGTACCGCGATTTACAAAAGAAGATTTAGATAAATTCGGTGTCCGCAGCCATAATTTAACAATTAAAAGCCAAGAAGAGGGATGGTTTAAAGGAGAGATAGTTCCGATGAAAGGGCATGTTGAGAAAAATGTGGATGAACCAATGATGGTGGATAGAGATATGGCGGCGAGAAAATCGAAATTGGAAGTTGTATCTCAATTACCTAGAATATCAACACCGTTTTATTTAGAAAAAAATGGGGGTAAAAAAGGTTATATCGAGATAGAAGGCACTGAAGAAGGAGTGATAACCGCAGCGAACTCATCACCCTTAAATGCTGGAGCCACAGCAGCAATTGTTATGGAAGCGGAAGAGGCGAAAAAAAGAGGTTTAGAACCAATGGCCCGAATCGTCTCAATTGGATGGGCAGGAGTAGATCCAAGAGTCATGGGGCGAGGGCCTGTTCCTGCATCTCGAAAAGCATTAGAACGTGCAGGATTGAAAGCGGAAGATATTGACTATTGGGAAATAAATGAGGCGTTTTGTATTGTTGTGTTAAATTGCATGGATAAATTCAATATTCCAGAGGAGAAAGTTAATATCATGGGGGGATCTACTGCAATAGGTCATCCTTTAGGCGCAACAGTTATTAGACTCACTGGTACATTAGCACGTATATTAAAAGATAAAAAGGCACACTTCGGTTTAGCGAATGCTTGTGTAGGTGGAGGGCAAGGAGTCGCAACTGTCATAGAGAACCTCGATGCATAATCTCATATTTATCTCTTATATTTCTATTATTCATTGAAAATTAACTAAGGCTCTCATAATTTTTTTTAATAAAAATTTAACTATAATTAAGATTTATGTACTTTAGTAAATGTTTTATAATCAAGAAATTCGATAAAAAAAGGTGTGAGTTTTGCTAAATGGAATTCATTTTTTATTAAGTTATATGTGTAATTATGAGTGCGATCATTGTTTTTTATATTGCAGTCCCTCTTCAAAAGGAACATTCACCTTAAAGCAAATTACTCAAGTTCTTGATGAAGCCGTTAAAATTGGAAGTGTAGAATGGATTTATTGGGAAGGGGGTGAACCATTTCTTTATTATCCTCTCATGCTTGAAGGTATGAAACTTGCAAAGGAACGAGGATTCAAAAACGGAATTGTTACTAATTCTTATTGGGCTACAGATGCGGAAGATGCTGAGCTTTGGTTGAAACCAATTTCAAAACTTGGTATCGCAGATTTTAGTGTAAGTGATGACACATTCCATTATGAAGAAAAGACGGAAAATTTATCAAAATATGCAAGTATCGCAGCTGACAAACTCAATATTCCTATAGGTGCAATAACTATAGAAGAGCCCACAATTGAAACAGGAATGGATAAAGAACAAGAGAAGGGGACCCCAGTTATTGGAGGTGGAGCAATGTTTCGAGGAAGGGCTATTGACACACTTATTGAGGGGTTACCAACAAGGAAATGGGAAAGTTTAAAAGAATGCCCTTATGAAGATTTAATTGGGCTAGGACGAGTACATGTTGATTGCTTCGGAAATACCCAAATCTGCCAAGGTTTGAGTATAGGCAATTTCTGGGAAAAATCTCTTTCAGATATAGTTTCAGAGTACTCCCCAGAAAAACATCCGATTTGTGGTCCATTAATAAAGGGAGGTCCCGCACAGTTGGTTAAGGATTATAATTTAGAACACGAAAAGGAATATGTAGATGAGTGTCATCTCTGTTATCTTGCTAGAAAAGATTTATTAGACAAATTTCCCAAATATTTAGGACCTCGGCAAGTATATGGGCTATAATGTGCAAAAGGCGTACAGAGTGAATAAGTTATATACCCGCATTTCTAAATTTCTTTCCTATATCTTGCGCCATCATCCCGAAAAGTTTGGTATAGAACTAGATGCGAAAGGATACACTAATTTAGATACAATTGTAAATCTCGTTAAGGTTAGGTTTCCAAAACAAAAGATTAATGAAGATACTATAAAAGATATAATAAAGACATCAGATAAGAGAAGGTTTGAAATAGTCGAAAATAAAATTAGAGCATTTTACGGACATAGTTTTCAAAACAAAATTAAAATGGAAAAAGTTGAGTTTATACCAGAAGTATTATTTCATGGAACTAACTTAAGGGCATTTGAAACTATAAAGAAAGAAGGTTTAAAAAGAAAAAAGCGACAATATGTTCATCTTTCAGAATCAGTAGAAACGGCATATTCAGTTGGGAAGAGAAGAACCAATTCACCTCTAATTTTAATGATCGATTCAAATCGAGCAATCAAAGATGGCATTAAGTTTTACAAATCGGGAGATATGTATTTGGCAGACTATATCCCCCCAAAATATATTTCATTACATATAAAAAATCCTTAAGGTACCTCCACTTAACTTTTAATATACAATGCTGGTTTGTTTGGAATTGCTTTATCTGATTTAGTCTCTGGGTCGAATTCGCTGTTAATAATTATCTTAGATTTTACTTTTGCCTCAAGATATGATTTAAAACGTTCAAGTATTTCGGATTCGTTTTCTACGCTTATTTTTGTGTCCCATGAACGATTATTTATAAGAGTTTTAATAAAGGGCATGACTTTTTTATTTTTAATTAAATTCGATTCTGCTTTCAATTCAGAAATGATTGATTTAAATTCTCCTTTTTTAGATTTGACAATTTTTGCAACTTCATTTTTCCATTTTGGTGCTGTATAGACGAAGATTTCTTTAATATTTGTAGCCTTGATCACTTTTCTTACTTTTGTTATGTCCTCGAGAAGATTTGATATGTACTCGAATTCAAATTCCAAGCTGCTATTAATATAGGTTGTGTTAAATTCACTCCAGATGGTTTTAGAAATAAAGTCTTTATGCCCTGAAAACTCCCAGAGTTCTTCGCAGAGGTGAGGCATTGTCAATGAAAGGATCTTTAACCAATCTTCATAGACTAGTTTAAATACCACTTGAAAATCTTTGTTGCTTCCAAGGCTTTTGCGTGCATCCTGCATTAGGTTGAAGGTTTCATAAAAGCAAAGTTGAAGATATCTCCTCAGATTAAAATTTTCTAATGCATTGTCGATTTCTAAAAAGTTCCTAATTATTTTCGAGAGTATTACTTTCGCATAATCAGATCCGATTTGGTTGTATTCAAGCTCAAGATATTTAACGTCTTCAATGTTCTCTCTCATAAATTTATAGAATCGATTGATATGATTGCGTACATTCTGGACTTCTTTTTCTTTCCAATCCATATTAATTCCCAGATCTGCAGCATGCGATATATATAATCGGAACAAGTCTGCGGAATACTTTTCTTGAATATCTGCCAAGGAGATTACATTTCCCTTTGATTTGCC
>SDNW01000010.1 GCA_004524725.1 Promethearchaeota archaeon | reverse complement strand
TTCTTAACGATTTTAGATTTTTCACTCAAATTTCTCGCTTTCTCAATCTCTTTTGACGCTAAATCAAAATATTTAATGGCTTCACTAAAATTGTTTTGTTTTTGATTGATTAACCCAATATATTTAAAAATCGTACTCCTTTGAGTATAATCTTTTACTTTTACTAATATACGTCCTGCTTTCTGGAACCAATCCAGTGCTTTTTCAAATTGACCTTGAACATAATTAATCTTTCCCATCTCTATTAATGCTTTTGATTTCCATGTTTTCTCATCCGATTCATCAGCAAGACGGTAAATTCTATCTAACATTCTTAAAGCTTCAGTGTAAGTGGCGGTTTCATAATAAATTTTGTAAGACACAAATAATTTTTGTAATTCATTTGGTTGCTCTAAAATCGTTGGAAGCCATTTTTTAATATCTAATTGAAACTCTTCGGAGTCTAAAGTTTCTTTGGAGGAGAGAAAATTCTCGATGAAATTAGGAGTGTTTATATCAATTCTATAAATGCCTTTATTTGGATTAATATGCTTAAGATCAAAAAGAATTTGATCTAATCCTTTTAATTCGTCCGAATCTTTTAGATTTTCCACGTTATATTCATGAATTTCTAATTTCTTCCGAGTATCATCAACATGATTAATCCATATAATATTTTCAAGCTCATTTAATACCTTGATACTTGATATTATATCCGTGTCATTATTCCCTGAATAGCCCATTACGACTAATGTGCGTCCTTTTGTAAGACTCTCGAGTACGGATGATTTATATGGTTCTAATTGAATGATATTATTTTTATCATGGTTAAGGCTAATTAAATAAATAGTATTCACAAAGGATTCTCTCGTATCTTCTCCCGTTATCATGTTCTTTGGTGAGCCATGAATTTTATAAAGGGGTACCTTTCCACTTTTCATTAACTTTTCAGGATCATCATATTTGTTGAAGTCTTTTTCTGTGATAACAGGAATGAGCTTCTTTTTGGGTACATCTAGTTTTAATAAGGCCAATTCAATAAGATAATCAAAATTGCTTGTTATAACATAATTGCCTTTTTTCATCATTTCAGAAAGGAAAAAATGAAGGACATTAGGTTTATCACACTCAAGATAATAATCAACTAAATGTAAATTCTCATCCAAAATATCATGTAAGATTCCTAAAAAGGTTTCAAATTTTAGAGTTTCGATCTTCAATATAGAATTGACTTCTGAGGGAGTACAGACGTATTTTATTAATTCATTCATCATATTTCGAGCAGTAGGTAAACGTGAAGGGGATTTAGTAGAAATACCCGCACCAACAAGAAAAGTAAGATCCTTTGCTTCATTCATTAAACTAGTAATATCTAAATCAGATAGTTTTTTAATTGAACTCAATTAACTTCGCACCCTTAAAAATTATGTATTTCGATATAAGAATAGATTTACTTGCTATTCTTAAATAATTTTGGATTATAAATACATAATTGTAAGGTGTAAACAGTATTGTAGATACTCTTTTTTCTTTAATAAGCGAGAAATAATTTAATTTCCTCTTGAAGATTACCTATATTTTCCTCATCCATCCAATCATGGTCCATCTGCTCAATTAAAACAACTTTAAGTCTAGGTAATTTATCAAATATAGAAGCTTTTAATTCTGAAATATCAATTAGCTTATTTCTGCTCCCAATGATAATTTTCATTTTATTATAGGTCATTTTATTAAATACTCTTTCAAGTCGATATTCTTCACAATTTAACTCTGATTTTGTTTTCGATAAAAAGAGATCAGTGTTTTCTATTCCGTGAATATAGCCGGGGAGATAACGGTTAATATATGCAAGGGTTTTAACAAAAGTATCATCATCAATCTGTTTCTTCACATTTAGGATAGGAGATATAAGCAAAATCTTATTGAGGAAATTAATCATTGAGGATAATAATAATGCAATATAACTTCCAAAACCATGAGCTAGAATATTTACCTCTTTGAGTTTGAAGATCTCCTTTTTTCCCATGAGTTGAATAAATTTAGCCATCTCTAAGGCATCTTGAAGCTGTGATTGAAGAGAAACTTCGCCTTGACTCTGCCGATATCCTCGAAAGTTAAATACTAATAGACTAAAACCCATTTCTAATAAAAATTCCAAATTAGAAACTATCTGATGGAGACTAAAAAGTTGGGGAAAATCATGGAAATAAGTGATTAAAGGATATGGTTTTGGATAGGATTCTCTTGGAAAGTATAATAGACCTCGTAGAAGTTGCCCTTCGATATCTAATTCAACTGCCGAAACTTCGTAGGGTCCATCATATTGTCTTGTATTAAATTCCATTGAATATATCACACTAATTTGATATAATAAAAAATTTTATCTGTTTTGATTAATAGACTAAACTAAACAGTTATTAATATTTAATAGTTATGTTATTTCAAGATTGGCATTCGCATAATGAATTATGCCGTCATGCTCGAGGTTCTATTGAAGATTATATAAAAACAGCTATTAACAAAGGCCTAAATCTCATAGGGATTAGTGATCATTTTCCATATGAGTGTTTAGAGGGAATAGATGCTATTCCATACGAAGAATATGCGATGAAACTTGGAGAACTCGATTTATACCTCTCTAGGGTAAAGAATTTAAAAGAGAAATATCAAAACATTATTGAAATTAAGCTTGCATTTGAATTAGACTACATTAAGCCCCAAGTCAGCGCTCATAAACCGTATTTAAAACCATATTCTGAAGATTTAGATTATATTTTAGGCTCGGTTCACATTTTATTAAGAAATGGAAAACTGTTCGCGTTTGACGATAATCGATTTCTAAACGATTATCAGCTCTATGAAAGTATCAATCAGATTTATATCGATTATTATCATATTATGCAAGATATGATATCTAGTTCAGATTTTTCTTTCGATATTATTAGTCATTTTGATTTACCTAAGAAATATAATAAGCAACCCGAAGATGCAGAAATAATCGCTGATCATATAGATAAAACTTTAGAACTCATACGAAAAAAGGATCTTACTATAGAAATTAACACTAGCGGTTGGCGAAAGGAAGTAAAGGAACAATACCCCAGTAAAAAGATTATTAAAAAAATGTATGAATTAGATATTCCAATTTTACTCGGTTCTGATGCCCATCGACCCGATGAAGTTGGATATCGCTTCAAAGAAGCTCTGAAGTTAGTTCGTGATATTGGCTACAATCAGCTTGCTTATTTTGATAAGAGAAAGAGAAGCTTTATTGAAATTTCATAAATAAGGAGCGAATTTTTAAAATGGAAGAAAAAAAAGATAAGTGCGAAATTTGCGGTAAAAAATTATCCTACGCAACTCAAGTGGGAGATTATAAAAGCTTACCTTGTGAATTCTGTGGAAATATATTTGCAACGAATATTTATTGTGAGGATGACCACTATATCTGCGATTCTTGCCATATGAAAGGTCCTATTCAGATTATAGAAGAGATTTGTGAAAAAACTAAGATCCAAGACCCTTTTAAATTAGCCGATAAGATTATGAGCCATCCTAAGTTTAAGATGTATGGACCAGAACATCATGTGTTAACTCCCGCTGTAATTTTAACCAGCTTAAAGAATAATAATATAAAAAAACCTAATGGTCAAGAAATTACATTTAATGATATAAAAGAAGCGATTAAAAGAGCTTCAAAAATACCAGGTGGGTGGTGTGGTTTTTATGGATCATGTGGCGCTGGAATGGGTTCTGGAGTAGCAATAAGTATATTTACAGGAGCAACCCCTTCCACAGATTTGCCGCGAACATTAGCAAATCAAATGACCTCTCGAGCTTTGAATAAGATTGCAGATAATTTAGAACATTGCTGTAAAAGATCGGTTAGACTTGCAATATGTGAAACTTTAGAGTTTTTAAAGGATACATATTCAATTACTTTGGAATATAGTCCTATGAAATGCATTTTCTCAGAAGAAAATGATAAATGTGAAAAGATAAATTGTCCAATAAATTAAAAACAAGAATAACTCTACTCAATTTTTCTTGAGCGCAACCATCCTTCCATTACAATACTTTTGAAAAACTTAACATGTTTTGAGTCCTTGGTATGTATAACTAAATGATTTTCATCTCCATTTCCAATAACCGCAAAAAGGAGTTCTTCCCCATCTCTATCCAGTATATAGCGATCTTCCGCTTCATACATTCTAATGGAAATATTATCAAGACTCTCAAATTCCTCTAGGAGTTCAGCATCTTCTTCTAAAGCAGGATCAATATAACATGATATTTTCATATTCACTGAAGATCTCACCTCATACAAGGTTAATGATTGAAGATCTTTGATATTTGGGACAGCGATAGTGACATTATGGAGAGCATTCATTATAATATCTTTCATTTTTGCTAAGATTTTATTCTTAGGAATATCAATATTAGTCCAGTCAATAATTTTGGAGCCAGAGGCTGCCGCTAACTGATTCCTTAACTTTTCATTTTCATTTTCTAATATCTCTAAATCTTCATCAGCTTTAGTTAGCTCTCCTTTAAGGATTTCGAGTTTTTCTTTAAGAATCTCGATTTCCTTATCTTTTTCTTCTAAAATCGTTTTTTCTACTCTTGTATCTAATAAAACACTGATTTCTTTTTCTTTAAGTTCCACCGATTTCTCTAAGGTTCGAATTTTCTCATCTTTTATTTTCAATGAACTATCTAAGGTTTCAACTTGCTCACTTTTCAAACTCATAGAGTCTTTCAGCGTTTTAATTTGATCCTCTTTTAGATTCATAGCGCTTTGTAAATTACTAATGAGATCATCTTTAGTTCTTATCTGCTCGTCTTTTACCTTTATTTGGTCATTTAGATTCGTGAACTTTTTTAACTCTTCATTTTTAATCGCAAGTTGTTCTTTTAAATTCTCAATTTCTTTTTTCAGATTCTCGATCTCCTTATTTTGATCTTCCATGATTACATAACTAAATTTTCATTGATCTTTTTAATAAATATAATAAATTTCCTTTTTATTTCTTAGTTAAAAAATAGTTTATCTAATAAAATTCCTATTTATTGCTAAGTTAAAATAGTTTTATATTTGATTGCTGTTTTTAATATCTCATGAGCTCAGAACCAAATTTTAAAGATCTAGAAACAGATATTACTGAACTACTGGAAAAAGAAATGAAAGAGCAGGCTGGAATTCTGGGAATGACGATATCATCCCATGGAGGGACACATTTAGCCAGCAAGTTTAAAAAGGAGATATCAATGACGAAGACTGAGATTTCGGCGGCAAGCAGTAGTTTAGTATTTCTCGCTTCAAAAATGTTGCAAGATTCATTGAATCAAAAAATATCTTTTAATTTAATTACGGGTACGAAACGAATCGTATTATCAATCCTAACGGATAACATCGCCATGATTTCCTATTTAAATCGCGAACTTGCAGAATTGGAAGGATTGGATGTCTATATAGACCATTTGAAGAAATTTTCTATGAAACTTTCTGCGATTATCGCCACTTCGGATTTAATTAAAGAAGAGATATTTGTCGCCATTAAACGGGCAATACCTAATGCTTTAGTTGTAGCAATTATAACAAAAGATGGGCTCCCAATTAAAGTTCAAGCAACAATGGCAGAACCAATATTATCTGCCATGACATCGGCAATTTACAATCTATCAAGCGTTCTATTAGAGGGTGGTCTAGAATTTTCGATAATTGGGGGAGAAAATGGCTCCATAATTATCCATGAACTAGATAAAAATCGTATCCTTGCAATTGCTGTTCCTGAGGCTAACGAGAAAAAACTTGGAAGTTACATTGCAAAAATAAAAACCATAATTGGTTAGTTATTGGTTATTTCTAATCAATCGTTCAATCTTATCGACGATTTTTAGAGCACCAAAATAAGAATCTGCGAACGTATTCCCAGTATATAATATAGTACACACTGGTTCATGTTTTTGTATATCATGATTAGGTATAGGTTTATCATGTACATATTCAATTTTATTAATTTTCTTTACTAAATTGCTTTTAATAGTTTGAGAGGCAAATAGTACTAATTTTGTAGCAAAAATTTGAGTATTAATCGTTTCCAGTGAATTTTTAATATTATTCCAATTATGCTTAGAGAAAGACTGAATATGCAAGTCCATTAAATTAATTCCAAGTGCGACTTCTGACGCTCTTAAGGATCCAGGTATTCTTGGATTGACTTCCATCAAATAAGGATAATGATTTTTTAATACATAATCAAATCCGTTTATTCCCTTTAATTTTAAAGCTTTTGTCAGAAAAAGTGATATTTCTGCTATAGTCTCTTCGTCATCCTTGAGTAAATTGGCTGGAACGACATTTCCACAATATACGTATTCTTTAGGAACATTGAGAAATTTTTCTCCTAATATTTGACGGTTAATGGAAATTACCCTTGCATCATAACCATTAGAAATAACAGTACAACTTATCGGTAACCCATCAATATGTTCTTGAATCACCCATTGAGTATCCTTGAAATCAATTTCTAAAGTGTTTTTTAGAAAAAGAAAATGTTGGATGGAATCAATTTTATACACATTCAACCCTCCCGAACTATGCTTTTTCTTTAAAATAACAGGAAATTGTAAATCGGGATTATTAACATTATACTCATTAGCTTCTATGGTTATAGGATGGTTGTAATTGCTTTTCTTTAGTAATTTGAATAAGTTTTGAGTATTTCTAGCATTTCTAAGGGTTTCAATATCATTATTCAAGCTTTTAATAATATAATTATTATCTTTCAATTGCTGAAAGTAATGAGTTCTCTCATCAAAAGCATCATCCAACCCGCTACCAATAACAAGATATTCAATTTGTGGGTGTTTATGCAATAAACGTAATGATAATTTGAGTAAGTATTCATGATAGATGCCCTTCATGACGTCATAATTCGCACTAAATTCTTGTGTAAGAATTAAAGAATCTTGAACGCAAGGATATAAATCTTGATCTCCAAAAAAGTCTACCGCAAAAACCTCATATCCCGCTGAATTCAAAGAAGTAGCTAATGGTCTGGTGTTGAAACCGACCACTAAAACCGAATTCTTATATGTATTCATTTGAATGATATAAATTGCATTTTAAATTTGAGGAGTTCAGAGGATCTTCTTTAATTCTAAAATAAGATTCTTTGGATTTATTCTGTCAAATTGAAAGATCTCTGCCTTGCCATATTCTTTAAAGTTATCCTTGATCTCGTTAGCCGCAAAAGTGTTAACTCCCAATGATCTCGTCGCATAACTCTTTTTCGGCTCTAAAACTACAAGATGAACTCCTTTTCTTGAAAGTGTTTTTGTTAATTCCTTCAATTCATGAATAATTACATCATAGTCGCTTTGAATTTGGGCAATTAAGTCGGGATATTTCACTGAAATGTTTGCGCCACAATCTGAACAGATAAAGATGACAGGAATCACATTTCTATTCTTTAATTTTTCGGCATTGATTAATTTTAGAACCTTTGTAAGGGCCGCAGCCATAGGTGTATACGACTTACCTTCGATACGTTTTACTTTACTTGCAGCATTTTTAAAATAGACCGTTGGTTTTTGAAGAACTACCGCTTCCTTCCCTCGGAAAATTATTAAACTAATTTTGTCTTTTTTCCTATAACCCTCTTTTTGCAAGGATAATATTACATCAGTCATTTGTTTTATGACATAGTACATTGAAGCCGAGCTGTCTAAAACAAAGAATAAAACTAATGGGGCTCGATATTCATATATTTTATCCATTAAATCGTACTTATCGAACCGTATGGGAAATTCTATATCTGTTTGATTATAAATCGTGTTTTTCAAATAATTTCTAATGGTTGCATCCAAAGCTAGACTTTTTGGTTTGTTGCGCGGAGTTCGATAGGAAACATATCGTCCTTTTTGCGATGAGGCAATCTTGATCCGTCTCCCAATTCCTCTTCCACCATAATTAGAAACCTTTCGATCTTTCCTAATGTTGTCCAAAATGGACGTCATTTTTTTTTCCATCTTGTAAATTAGTGGCATTGCATCGATCTCATAATCTAGGAAGTCAAATAATGCTTCATCGTTAGGGACTTCTTTTACTTTCCATCCTCCTGCCGGTGAGGGACTTCTCTTTTTATTATCTGGATACTTTGGTGGAGGTAATTTCTGTTCTTTTGTTTCTGGAACATCTACTTTTTTAGGGTCTACAGATTGCCGTTTAAATTCTTTTTGGGGAGCATCATCATATTTTAATGGTCCTTCTGTATCTTTATTCGGTTTATAGGTATTTGTATCTTCATAGGCTTTCTGGATTTTACCGTACACTTCGACAATTTTCGCTTTCACCTCTTCGGGCGTAAGTTCATAATGTAAGCTTTGAATACGATGTTCAAATACTAAATCCATGGCCGCATTTAAATCGTCTTCATTGACTTGTTTCCTTCCATGAAATGCGGCATGAGCACGCGCACACCGAATAAAAGTAATGTCCGCTCTTTGGGAAAAAATCCCTAATTCATTAACGATTCGTGAAACAAATTCATATACAGTAGAAGGTATTTGAACTTCCTTAAGGATTTTACGAGCATTAACAATCTTTTTACGCAAAATTTCTTGTTCTTGTTCATAGTTTTTATAAAATTCCTTGGGATTATCATCGAATTCGATTACTCGTTTTGAAATTTCAGCTCGTAATTTTGGATCACGTGGCGCTTTGATTTTAACTTCTAATCCCAATCGATCAGCAATCTGTGGTCTTAATTCCCCTTCCTCAGGGTTCATTGAACCAACCAGAACAAATCGAGAGGGATGGGATACTGAGATTCCTTCACGCTCGATAATATTTACTCCAGATGCTGCAGAATCCAATAGAACATCAACAATATGATCTTGGAGCAAATTAATTTCATCAACATAAAGGATACCTCTATGTGCTTTAGCAAGTAATCCTGGATGGAGACTTCGTATTCCTTCTGTAAGCACTTTGTCTATAGATAATGACCCCGTGACCATATCTTCGGTCGCTCCCAATGGCATATCTGCTATAATCATATTACGTTTTTCAGTCTCTAATTTACCAGATGCTAACCTCGCTTTGCAATCTTCACATAAGAGCTCAGGATCCGCTTTTGGATCACATGAAAAGGCACATCCTTTGACAACTTCGATTTCAGGCATGACATCCACTAATGATCTCACAGCAGTTGATTTACCCGTACCTTGTTGACCAGTGAGTAATACACCCCCAATTTGAGGGTCGGTAACATTTAATATTAACCCCAATTTCATTTTATCTTGTCCAAGAATTGCAGCAAAGGGGTAATTAATCCTTATCGACATAATTGTTTTGTATTAACACTTGATCTATAAAAAAAATTTCCAAATGATACAAAATATTATAGATATTAATAAAGACGCCAACCATTTTTTCATAAATTAATCTAATAGTCTGTTTTAATCTGTTTTATTATTATAACTGCGATTTTAGAATAGAAAGTCGATTATTTATAGTTTATCTTTTCATATTCCTCTACATTTCTCATTCCATTATGAGAAAAAAAATAAAATAATATTATGATTTTAAATTTTCCAAAGACCCAAAATTAATCCAACTATTATAATTCCAAGGAAATGATAACCAACGTCAATAAGAAATGCGATCATATTTTTGTCTTCAAATATTACATCGTAAAAATCTGTTGGAACTACAAATCCAACTCCTACTAGCAAAGCAATTAACAGTGCGGTTACAACATCATAGGAACCAATAAACTCCAATATTAATGCTAGCACAATAACCACTATTACATTCGCCAAAAAACTTCCTAACATTTGTTTTATACCAGGTCCTAAATCTTCAATGTTTCTTCTTAGTGCTTTAGTCCACGGTTTACCAAAGACTTTGGCAGAGAACCAAATTGCTCCTAGTATCCAATATACAACTATACTTACGATAACTGCAAAGATGTTTATCATTATTATTCACCTTAGCAAATTTAGCTGTATTAAATCAATATTTCTTAGTTTTTGATATTAGTAATTATATTTTATAACTAAATAAAATATGACTATGAAGTATAGAATTAAGAAATATACAGATCAAAATTTTTTTGAGATTTCTGCTAATTTTGAATCTAATTTAGTGACTTCCTCATCCCATGTCGATAAAATCTCAGTCACCATAGGAATAATCGTTTCTCTTTCTTTATACTCTAGATAATCCATGAATTCTTTAATGTTTCCTATTCTAATATATGTTTCTGCTACAAATCTTCTGATTTCGTGAATTTGGTTATTCAATACCTCGGGAACACGATTTGATTCTCCTTTTCGAACTAATGTCATTAAATATTCTTCAGTTCCTAGTAAGAGAGATTTATATTTGGTTAATTTTTCTTCCACAAAATTCTGGTAAGTCTCAAAAATATTGTCTTTTGGGAAAAAATTAGTCACATCAATGATAAATTTCTGAGTTTGCTTAACTAATTGTTCCATACTCTCGTACCCCTCAACCCTATAATCAACAGTATGATACGACGCTTCAATCCCCCGTGAAGTATCATCTAAACTAAATATTTTAAACCCAGGATCATTTTTTAAAGGCTTTTCGGGATCTCCTTTCTTTTCAGGCATTTCAACTTGGCGTAAGAGTCTTTCAGGATTAAATACAAGTGTGAAATACGAAGGATTGGCAGTTTGATGGAAAGCTAAGTGTCGAATATCGATATGGCTTAACATTACTTTAAAACCAGGATGAGTGTGCCATGAACCAACAGTATATAATCCCCTTGAGAATGCATCATCATCAATTAGAGTATATGTAATATTGTCCTCTTCACTCCATTCGTATTTATCTATAACTGCATCTTTATCAAACTTTTCATGCATTATTGGATAAGATTCTTTTATAACAATATCATCGTCTACTTTCTCCCCAATAAACACTCCATTTACTTCCAACCATTCCTCTTTTGGGATTTTTTTATTAGCATAGCGTACTCCCGCCGCAACTACAGCTAGATATGCTTTTTTTGGTATTATTATCATTATTATTCCCGAGTCTATTTCTGATGAATTTATACTAATGCATATATTTATGTTTTCTTTCTTCTACAAAATATAAAATTATTTAAATTAAAAATTTACCATTATATTATTACCTAGAGTCATATTAAAACAGATTCCAAGAAAGTAATATTGACTAAAATGTGATTAAGTGTGAGTGAAAAAGGATTTGAGCCATTAAGTAGCCAATTAGGCATTGCTGGAACATCTTATCGGATTCAATTGGGACTTATCAATGGTCGATGGGCTTCACGATTATTAAAGGGAAATAACGTTATTGATTCATATGTCTATAAAGATGAAGATGTACAGGGAGATTATCCAAATCAAAATATAATAGTTGGATGGGTATTACGAACCGTTGCTATTCCTAATATCAATCCTCACCAAGTTATGAAGACCACTCAAGCATTAGTAAAACAAGCAATAGAGAAAAAGGAACAGAAGAAAGTTATGGCCCCAATATCAGAAACAAAAGACATAAAGTTAGAAAAGGTACCTGAAAGCCAATTAAAGAGGCCCCAAGCAGCAGGTTGGGTCAAAGAAGAAGGAACTAAGACATTACAGGAGCTTGAAGAGGAAAAGCGAGAAGCATTTAGAGAAAGAATGCAATATAAGCATGAAGAAGAAGCAGAACGAAGAGGTGAGACTATTCATACTACTCGAGAATTACCTTCAATTCCAAAAGTGGGGAGCCAAACATCAAAAACTTGTCCTAGTTGTGGGAAAGATTTAGATTGGAAATTTTGTCCCTATTGTGGAGAAAAATTATAATTCTCTTTCGTTAATACATTTTCTGTTAAAGAGTTATTAGATTTATTTAAATCAAGAGATTAAACAAATCAAATGGGGCTTCATGAGCGTAATGAATTAAATTTCATATTATAAATGAGTTAAATTAATATATTTTAAAAATTAACTATATCTAAACTTAACAAATTGAGTGATTTAATCATGGGGAAATTTGTGGATGAAAGCATAGTGATTGTAAAACCATTGGCATATTATAAAATGTTAGTTCACGTGCTTCGATTTGGTTCGAAAACTAGGGACCATAGACAATTTAAAGAAGTCATTGGGATGTTAGTAGGACATTTAGAAGGGGATGGAAAAATAAAGGATGTAATAATCGAAGATGTAGTGCCAATTTCACATGGAGGCTCAATTGAGGTTAAGTTCACCGATGAGCAACTAGGGGCTTTTGGAGAGATAGATCTCCAGATTTATGAAGAGCATGGCTCCAAAAACTGGTTTACTGTAGGATGGTATCATTCTCATCCCGGTTTAAATATATTCTTTTCCTCAACTGATGTATTTAATCAACTATTTTGGCAAGATAAGAATCCCAGTGGAGTAGGACTGGTTTTTGACCATACTTACTTAGAAAACGAAGGTGATTTAGGTTTCCGTGCGTTTCGATTAGATGAACCCTCAAAAAACCTTAATTCCGATTACCATGAAATAAAAGCTATGGTTGAGGCTCCCAAGGAAAAGTCGTTTTATTCAAATATCATTCGTTTAATTTCAAATATTCAATCCAATCAACCACCTTTATATGAACTAAATGAAACGACAGATTTATTTAGTGAAGTTTTTATTCCAGATAAAGAAGACCTAGCAATTCGTAAGCCAGAATTACATCTTCAAGAATTAATTTCCTCATTAAAATCAGGAATAAGCTCCTTTTTAGATTTATCGATGATTCCTTTAATTACTTCATTAAACGAATGGAGCCAAAATATAACCAGTAAAACCTATTATAATAACACGCAAATTCGAAATGATTTAGTTGAATTAAAAAATAATCTCTCAATAAGTTTAAAGGAGATCCAAAAATCTTTTAATTTCAATCTTCAAGATAATTTAAAAAAACTAGATGATTATATTTCAGATACTTTTGATATATTCGAAGAAGAACAAGATAATATTAAGCAAATATTTGAAGAATTCAAGAACAAAATTAATCAGCATCTATTAACCCTTTTCGATGAAAAGTTGAATTTTTCAGTGGAACAAATTGGCTTTATATTTGAAAACTCCAAAAAACTTATTGCTGATATGGAGGCAATAAATCAAGAATGTGTCAAAAGTCTTAAAAAAGGGACACAAATAACCGAAAATTTATCTAAAATAATCATGCCTTCAGAGAAAAGGATCGCAAGCAAATTAGAAGAGAACAAAACTAAAATTATCGACAATTATAAGAAAAAGATTGCCAATCTGCAAAATTCTATTACCAGTTTTAATAAAGAAACAAAGAAAATTATGTCTAATCTCAAAGCAGCCATTTTAGTTCTCGAAGGATCCAAAGAGCCCATTCTCAATAAGCTTGATAAATTAGAAAATGAAAAGAAGAATCTACATTCCTCAATTAAAGAATTAAAATCAGAGAAACAAGAATTAATGAATCAAATTAAAGAGCTAAAGAAAGGGGGGTAGAAATTCATGCCAAAAAATAGCAAAGAGACTACAGAAACGAATAATGAGAACAAAGAAATTGAAATTGCAACCGAAGGGAGTATTTCGATTCAATATGAATCTTTCCGGAAGATGTTGAGTCATACACTCCGATTTGCCAATGAATCAAAAGAAGAGAATCAACAAGTATTTGGAGTATGTATTGGTGAGTATTTACAAGATAAGAAAAGTTATATCGTTAAAGATGCGATTCCGATTGGTCATGGTGATGCTATAGAGCTTGGGTGGTCTCAAGAAATTCATGAATCTATAGAAACGGTTAAATCGGAATATAAAGATGTCAGTAATCTCATAATTGGTTGGTACCACTCCCATTTAGGATATGGTCTATATTTTTCTAATTCAGATAAAGTAAATAATCTCTATTTTCAAAATTCTGAGAACCCATATGGCTTTGGAATTGTGATCGAACAAACATTACTCCATGAGGATCCTAATTTTGGAGTTGAAGCATACCGGCTAAAAGATTTTAGTAAAGGAGCTGAGAGCGAGTTTATAAAAGTAGAATCCAAGATCGACCCGCCAAATTCAATACAATTCTTTAAGTGGGTACAAGAATTAGTAGAATCCATTCAAAACAAAAATTCTGAGATTATCTATGAATTTGATGAACTAACAAAACCTTCCCCTGAAATTCTTCAAGAAATTCCTAGCTCTGGAAATGATGAGGAGGAAATCGAAGATAAGGAAGAGTTCTCCTTGTTATATGGAGTAAATGATGGTATGGAAAAACTTTCAGATTCATTTTTAAAAACTTATGAACAACAATTAACTTTATGGATGAAAGACATTTCCGATGATGTTTTAAACGGTTCTGAATATATAAGGAGTTCTATAAATAATATAAAAACTACATTGAGTTCAGGATTAGACGATGCGCAACGTATTTTTGATAGAATTTTTTCTGAAATATCGAGTCTTTTTATAAAAAATATACATACAAGTGTTGATACACGGTTAAATAATCAAATTGATTTGAAAAAGAGCATCGAAACTATTACTGAGGAGCAATTGAATAACCTTTTTAAACGTTTAGAAAAGGAAATAAGAGATATTACCAATATTTTAGAGGAAAATATAACTAATATCAAAAACGATTTGGAAACGATTGCTCAAACAAATAGATCTATTTTAAAATCATTGAATCAAAATAATGAAATGTTACATACCGTATATGAAGAGACAGATACATTATCAGAGACCATTATCCACCATATAGAAGATTCAAGCAAGGGATTTGAATCTAAATTATTCAATGAATTAGAGGAATTTTCAAGTAATATGAGTCCCAATAAAGAAATATATGGGGAAATTGAACAATTAATAGAACGATTACAAAAAGTGATTTCTGACTTAAGGCAGATAAAATAACGATACCTGGATTTTAGAAAAATTCAAGATTTGAAACCATAGAAATATGGAGTTTATATTTAGGTATATTGGTTTTAAGTCTTTTTAAATGATTTCTTTTCGCAATAGTACTTAGAATCCGTCCGATTTTATCCACTCTAATGTTAATACCAAAATTCTCTTTCAAAACCGAATTTATCTTATAAGAAGAGAGGATTACTACATTGGAGATGTTTTTCTCACAAAGCATTTCAATAGCTTGTTTAACCAAAGAAATAATTTTCTCTCTATCTTGATTTGCAACCATATTCATATAATAATATATTTGAAACTTTTTAAAAGTTTCAACGCGTAAATACCATGATATTAAGATTTATTTAAGAATAAAATTTTATTTTACTAAGTTATCACATTGATTAAAATTAGTTCAGATAGATTAATGTATGAAAAAGCTTACCTTCCTATCTAAAATAAAGAGTTCATTGAAACCGATTATAAGAAAAATCATTTTTAGAGAAATTTATGTGGAGGGAAAGGAGCCTCCTAAATCATTTGCCTTTAAAAAAGATTTCTTAGGCATATATTTCATATTTTTATTTTATTCTTTCATCCTATTATTCGCTATTAATTTTCCCGATAATATATTTATATATATTGTTTCCTTTGGAAATCCCTTTGTGTTTGGTAATGCGATTATAGCACTCTTTCTGTCTCTTTCAGTACTTTATAGTAATGATAAAATACGTCTTTTTATTTTCCAAGACCACACTATATTAAAGCAAGTGATTTTATATATCGGACTTATTACGCTCTTCTATCTTATATTCTTAGGTCTCTCCAGCGTGAATTTAATGAGCTATTTGCTTGCACTAGCAACTTTCTGGCTTATATTATTAAGTGTTAGGTTTTTTATGTATTCACGAAAATTTGCCACTAAAATTGAAGCTCGAGCTATAGAGAAGTATTCACCGTTCCGTCGCATGGGTGCGTTTATAACCCCCTATTTCATTTTGGGTGTTTTAGTGATATTAGCATTAATCTATCGAGGATTATTGGTTTTTATCTCCTTAGACTTATTTGCTATATCTGATCCCGAAAGTGCTGTAAATGTGTACAATATCGAAATGAGATTAATTATGCCTTTAATTTACTTTAGTCTAATTTTAACATTATTATTTATCATCTTTGAATTTGTATTCACTCGAAAGAAAGCAGAAACTCGACGAGTAGCACTTTATGATAACTTTACTTTTTGTCTTATTGTATTATTTATATTTTTCTTTCAGATGCTCCAAGTAACTATATTCTTATTTTTAAGCCCTGAAACCGTATCAGCTCTTAAGGCATCTTTAGGTACAGCAGGTTCACCTGCGGGCTACATTTTCATTTTTGAATTTTTAATTTCCATGTATTTCCTTTATCGTATTATTAAAAAGTTTGGAAGATCAATTGGATGGCAACTTTTATTCTTCAAAAGAGATGGATTAGTTATTTTGATTTTAGGATGCGTTTTTGCTCAAACACTTAGCCGATTTTCTCTCCAAAATGAGATCCCAAATCAATCAATCACCCTTATAGGTAACTTTTTTATGGCAGATAAGTACGTTATATCAATAATTATGATTATCTTCCTTGGATTAACATTACTAATATATTATCTAAAACCGCACGAGACTTCTATGTTTATACGATTACAAAAAGAAACTGTTGATAAAGAAGCAGAGTCTATGGAAATTGTTTATAAATTAATTAAAAGTGAATATATACGACGTGGAGATGCCTACCCGGTTGAAATTCTTGAACGTGAATTAATAAAAGCCACAAAACTTCCGAAAAATGAGGTATATTCATTGCTTCACAAACTTTCAGATACAAACATGGATGTGTTGCTCACCGAAAAAAAAAATGAATATGGAATAACTCAGAAAGTGATTGATTTTATGTCGATCACGGAAAAATTTGATAGTAAAGTGGTTGCTGAAAGAAAAGCGAAGAATTTTCTTTCTCAAAGATTATATAAAATGATTTCGAGTAAAGAACCTAGAAAAATAAATCTAACTAACAATGTGAAGTCTGATAAAGCTTCTGATCAATTTTTAAGTTCCTTATCGACAGAGATTACTAAAAAACACCGAGATGAGCAAAAGATCAAATTAAAACAAAATAGTACAACTATTTCCTTTGCTAAAAGAGAAGTTCCAAGCTCTTTAAAACATATGATATTAAGTATTCTTAAAAAGGAGTATATCTATCGTATTGAAAACGAAGAAAAATATCCTGAATTCACTTTTCCAATTTCTGAGATTGCCTCTGAAGTTCAATTAGAAACTAAAATTAATCCAGGAGAACTTTATCCCATCTTGGAAACTTTAAATAAAACAGATATAGAATTAAGACTCTTGGAAAATCCCAATGAACCAGAAGACAAAATAATCAGCTTTTTACCCCTCGCTGATGATGATTTAAATTATGTATTGTCAAGTTTTAGACCTCTCCACTATTCCAAAATTAGAATAGAAATTATGAATCGTTTTACTAAATATCTACAACGTAAACGAGTTAAAGCTACCCTTTCTAAAGTAAAAAAAAGAATCCCTAATGAAAATGAACAGCAAAAACAATGGAATACACTTTATCGGATTTTATTCGAGTATTACCCCAGCTATGAGGAATACGTTGAAAAGGATAGAAAAGGTGGCGACATTTCAAAGATTTTAAAAAAATTTCCTTTGAAAGATGTAGATGTTTTTAATATCGAATCTTAGTTTTTCTTCCTTATAGTTGCGTTTTTAGCAAAATTCAAGTAAGAAAAAGAATTTATCTGCAACAATTATACCGATTTAAATAAATTGACAAGTGGGATATTTGGTTCAAAAGCAACTCCTCAAAATATTTACCGGGATTTCTTCATTTCAATTCTTAGCAATGTTTAGGAGAGGTTTATTTTACACCTATCTATCCATTTATTTACGAGATTTTTTGAAATTATCGATGACAGAAACTACTTTATATGCAACTCTTCCAATGATCTTTAGTGTTATTTTTCAGAATTTCGTTTGGGGACCACTGAGTGATCGCTGGCAAAGACGCAGATCGTTAATTATTTTAGGCGAAATATTAGCGGGAATTGGTACTATTTTAGTTTGGTTAATACATTCATTCTTTTCTATTTTTTTAGTCGCAGGATATGTAATTATTATCGGTTTATCATGTATAGAAATATTTTGGAGCATGTCAAATATTGGTTGGAGTGCTTTAATAAGTGATCTTTACCCATTGCAAGATAGAAGTAAGATAATGGGGGATTTAACGAGTATAGGAGGAGTAGGTCGGATAATTGGTATAACAATTGGAGGATATTTATATGATAATGGATTTGGATTCCGAAATGGACCTCTTTTTTTTATTGCATCCTTAGTTATGTTCTTGTCGACCATCCCGATGTTCTTTGCTCCAGAAGGAGGTATTAAAATCGTTCAAGAAACAATTAAAAAGACAGAAAATGCGAATCTCAATCAAACTAACTGGAGAAGAGTGTTTATCATCTTTACAATAGCTTTAGTTTTTGTAAATTTTGGTCGTAATTCTATTTCAACAATTTATAGCCCTTATTTGATTTTGGATGAAGGATTCAATGTTGATAGTATTTTATTGAGCTATATTACTAATTTTCGATCGATTGCTGTGTTAATTACTGGTATTATTACCGGCAGAATGAGCAAAAAGTTTGGAGATTCCAAAATATTTATTATTGGAGTGATTTTTGCTATTACCGCACTTCTTATAACAGGATTGACTGATGATTTGTTATATATATTTATCGGCAGTTTCCTTATTGGAACTACAGATGTCATTATATCTGCCTCTTCCTATACCATTGCCTCTAATTTAATTCCCCCAAAAAATCGAGCAAAACTATTTGGAGTTTATAACACAACTTTTTTTCTTTCCTGGGGGCTCCCCGCCACATTAATCTCTGGTCCTCTTTTTGATATTTTAGTTGGTGAAGGCTTTTCTCAAGTTTTTGCCTATAAAACTGTTATTATCGTTGGGGCATTTATAACTTCTATTGGATTTTTCATTTTTTTGTTTCTAACACTATTAATCTATATAAAAAAAAAGCATAAAATTATTCCTTGAGATAGAATTTTTTAAAAAAAAAAGAAGAAAAAATTATTTATTATTACAACAATTCTCACAGATATATTCATCTAAAGTAATATATCCGCAACCCTTACCCATGTAACACTCCCATTGATTAACTTCTTCATTATAACTCATATTATATCCGCAGTGCATGGGTAAAGTCTCACTAATTTTGCCACATTTCTTACAAACTAATTCTTTCATCAATGTTCACCTCTTTAGCATTATTCAACAACTTTCATGGGTTTTCCATGATGCTCAGGAATAGGTTGAGCACCACAAGAAGCACCCATCCAACAAACTAGTTGATTACCTTCTTGATGCATCGGTTTTCCACAATGTGAAGGAATATCTTGTTCATAATCACATTCTTGGCATTTTAATTTTCCCATATGTTTATCACTCTCATTTTTTTCATTTTTTTTAATAAATTTTTCAGGATCGTTTTTAAATTCTTCTCTACAAGATTCACTACAAAAATAGTAATCATCATCTTTGTATTCATAAGAGATCCAATCTTCAGCTTTACCTTTCATATTACACACTATATCAACAACTTCCGCAGATTTTTCATTTTTCATCATTAAGTTTGGATTCATATTGTCATAGTTTTTGAATTTTTCAGGATTTCGTTTGAAATGGGCTTCACAGTTTGGATTACAGAAATGATATAGTTTATCTTCATAAACATATTCAATTGCCCTCCTTGGATCGATTTCCATTCCACAAACCGGATCTATCACTTTTTCTTGAGATAAGAGTATTCTTTCCTCTTCTACTTGAAGCGGTGTCTTTGGTTCATATCTTTTCAAGAATAGCGCATTGGTTACTACGGAAACAGAACTGGAAGCCATAAATACCGCTGCTAAATAAGGTGGTAAAAAGAACCCTGTGAAATAGTATAACACTCCCGCTGCGATTGGTATACCTATGAGATTATAAATAAATGCCCAGAATAAATTGGTTAACATTTTTCTATAAGTTTTCTTTGATAAATTAATTGCAGCCACTACATTTCGAAGATCACCGCGCATTAATACGATATCTGCTGTTTCTATGGCAATGTCGGTACCAGAACCAATCGCAATTCCAACATCAGCTTGAGCCAATGCGGGAGCATCATTAATTCCATCCCCAACCATCGCAACTGAAGCTTTCTTTTTTTCTTGCAACTTTTTAATAGTATTGGCTTTTTCATTAGGTAGGACTTCTGCTAGGATATTTTTTTCTTCTATTCCTAATTGCTTTCCAATGCTTAAGCCAGTTTTTTTATTATCCCCAGTTATCATGTAAATCTTTAGTCCCTTTTCTTTTAACTTTTCAAGAGTATAGAAGGCCTGATCTTTGATTTTATCTGAAATACCAATAATTCCTCGTAATGTATTATCAATACTGATTAAAATTGAAGTGACCCCCTCTTCTTGGAATTCATGTAATTTTGAATGATACTTATCTAAGGTAATGTTATTTTCAAGCATTAGTTTTTCATTACCGATAATAATCTGTTCCTCATTAACTTTTGCGATGATTCCTTTTCCCGGTATCGCTTCAAATTCATTGGGACTTTCTAAGGTTAATCCTCTTTGATTCGCCTCCTCAATTATTGCCCGAGCCAAAGGATGTTCAGAACCCATTTCAGCACTACCCGCAGCAAATAGCACCTTTAGTTCATCAAACCCATCCCCATTTAACTCTTTTTCAGTAAAAATTCTTGAGACTCTTGGTTTTCCGACAGTTAACGTTCCAGTTTTATCAAAAACAATCGTATTCACCGAATTAATTGCTTCTAAAGAATCTCCTCCTTTAAGTAAGATGCCATTTTCCGCTCCTTTCCCAGTTCCTACCATCACAGCAGTGGGAATTGCTAAACCTAAAGCACAAGGACATGAAATAACCACAATGGACGTAAATACTAATAAAGATAATTCTAATCCAATATTTGCTATGAAAAACCAGTATAAAAACGCACCAATAGCAATTAATACCACAATAGGAACGAAATAATTACTCACCTTATCTGCGAGCTTTTGTTTGGCAGCTTTTTTACTTTGTGCCTCCTTGACAAAGTCGATGATCTGAAATAGTAGGGTATCCTTTCCGACTCGCTCAGATTTTACATGTAATAATCCCGTTTGATTGACTGTTGCACCAATTACTTCGCTATCGATTTCCTTTTTAACATATTTACTCTCACCAGTAATCATTGACTCGTCAACTTTCGTTTTTCCTTTAACAACTTTGCCATCCACAGGTATTTTCTCTCCAGGTCTCACTACGAGAACATCCCCAACTTCAATCTCTTCTATAGGAATTTCTATTTCATTTCCATCTTTTAGGAGTGTTGCTGTCTTTGGTTGAAGACCAATAAGTTTCTTTATCGCTTCAGAGGTTTGTCCTTTTGTTTTATGTTCAAAATACTTTCCGATTAAAAGGAATGTCAAAATCATGGACATTGCTTCGTAAAAAGTTTTTCCATCAATAACGAATGTAGTCAATATTGAATATACTAACGCAGTTGTCGTACCCAACGCGACTAAAACATCCATATTCGTAGATTTATTTCTTAATGATTTATATGCACCTATAAGAAAGAAAGAACCCGCAACGCTATAGTTCCCAATAGCTAAGAAGAAAAGGAGTAAATTCCTAGCAAAAGACTCAGGTACCCACCAACTAATTGGAGTGATAACAAGAGTAAATGCTAATGAAGTGAATAAGATTCGAAGACGATAATTCATTTCCTTTTTATGTTTCTCGATTTCCTTATCAATAGCACTAGCTGCTTTTTCAATATTATATCCTAATTTCTTAATCATCGTATAAATTTTATTCTCATCAATTTTTAGTTCATTAAATTCGATAAATAATTTGGAGGCTATAAGATTCCCTCGAACGTTATATATCCCATCAATAGCTTTCACTTCTCCGATTAATGAATTAAATTTATCCTCAGTCAGGGGATCATTGATTTTAATATCCACTTTTGCTAAAGTAGATTTATATCCCAAATTTTTGATGGCTTTGTTAAACTCATTATAATTAGTTAAACCCGAATTATATTCTACTGTAGCTTCTTCATTCGCGAAATTTACTACAGAACTGGATACACCGGGCATATCTTTTAGTTTTGTCTCGATCTTTAATGCACAGGACGCACATGTCATGCCTCCAAGCTTAATTTTTATTTTTTCTTCTGATGATTCCACTTTCATTCACCTATCATAAAATAATCCTAATATATTCATAGATAATGATATAAAAATAGCTGATGATTATAATTTGAAATGATAGTGAGAAGTTCACGAATATAAGGTTTAATTTTTGCTTCTATAATATATAAAATATTAATTTTTTTTATAGTAGCATTTTATTGCGGATTTTTTTTTGAATAATATTTTTGAATGGCATTGTGAAGAGCATCGGCAGCTAAATTACTGCAATGGAGTTTTTGAGGTGGTAATCCGCCTAAAGAAGTAGCAATATCATCCCTAGTAATTTTTCTAGCTTCATCTAAAGTTTTACCTTTAGCTAATTCTGTAATCATCGAAGATGTAGCAATTGCGGCAGCACATCCAAATGTCTGGAAAGATATATCCTTAATAATATCCTTTCCATTCTTATTAGCGACCTTTATATAGATGAACATGAGATCCCCGCAAACTGGATTGCCGTATTCTCCCACAACATCAGCTTCCTTCATCTCTCCCATATTCCGGGGATTTTTAAAATGATCCAGTACCTTATTGTTATACATTATCTCTACTTTATATAATAATTAATTTAATGTCTGATAAAATTAAAAACCTTCTATTTTAAGCCACAAATGGCGTTAACGGTATAAAACTATGTTATATTTCTTTTCTTAGAGTCTAGATTATTATGAATTTTCCATTCTACTTTAAATTTGAACCAAGAGTCTCTAAATAATTCTTTAATAGGATAAAAAAAGAATAAAAATACGATTTCTCAACTTCGGGATTTTTACTAAATTCTTTACTAATTTCTAAATCATATTTTATTGTAAGACAACTTCATATAAGCTTTTAGCCGCCACTCCTGTAGTTCGCAACTTTTGTTTGCGAAAATATGCATTAGGCGAAGAACAGCAAAAGATTACTAAAAACAGATAGTAACCTAATTAATTCATGATCTTAACACAATCACTCAACAAAAAGTTCACGATAAAGAGAAACAAAATTTTCAGCTATACTTGATAAAGCAAAGTCTTTTTCTATAATTGTCCTTGTCTGATTTTTTAGTTCATTGCTGTTATGTGTATGGTGATTTTTAAAAAAGCAATTTACTTCTTCTGCTATGGTTCTAGGATTTAACTCGTCAATTAAAATACAATTGTTCGAATTTAAAAATCCTTTAGTCCAACTTCCATTAAAGGCAAGGATAGGTAGGTTGCAACTCATGGCTTCTAAAATCGCATTAGGTAAACCTTCTCTCTTCGAAGGAAAAACGAAAAG
Organism: Promethearchaeota archaeon; assembly: GCA_004524725.1. Classification (GTDB taxonomy): domain Archaea; phylum Asgardarchaeota; class Lokiarchaeia; order Sigyniarchaeales; family SOKP01; genus SOKP01. The sequence goes on along the minus strand of SDNW01000010.1, from coordinate 16,774 downwards.
ATCAGCAATTTGATAAAATTCTACTGGGTTATTAGTATAGGGAAAAGTAATGACATTTTCATTTTTTTTGATTTGATTGATAAGTAAATTAAAACTACAAGAATCAAACCCTTCTGTAAAAAAAGTCCCAAGTAATATTAATTTAGCTTTATCAACATATTTCCACGCTTCTACTAATTCTGGGATTCCCTTCCTCTTTCCAAAGTGGCCCACATATAAAGCAATCTTATCATCATTTTTAAATCGTAAGCTTTTACGTATAGCATTTTTATGTTTTTTATCAACTTCACAAAAAATGTCAACATCTACCCCATTTGGGATTCTTTCGAGTTTGGATTTTGTAAATACTTTTCTTGAATTATAATAAAGCTCATCAGATATAGTAATAACTTTATCAATATGATTATATAAGAATAACTTAATTGCCCTAAGCTTAAATTTTAAATTTAAAAACATATGTGGTCTATTCAACTTACTGAGTGGATCATCTTGACCATTTAGCGTAATCTTGACTATAGTTTTTTTCCTTAATATCAATTTTGCAAAAATGCAAATAGGATACATATCAAATCCATGAAAATGGACAATATCGAACATATTTCTTATTTTAATCATCAAAATTAATAGATCTAATGTTCTTAATACCCTTGGTCTTTTTGCATCAAAATAAATTCTATAAGTTGGAATTCCTTCAACAAATTCTAAAGCTGGTTTTCTATTTCCTTTAACAACTGATGATCCTATCGCGATAACAGGTAATTTCTTAATAATTTCCTTACTTAATCTAATAGCTTGAAGACTTCCTCCAGCGGGTACATTTTTGTCAAATGGATACGACACCATTAAAATTCGAGGTTTAATCACGTTCATAGTCTATTCAAGTCGTATTAAATATTAAATTCATATTAAACTTTTTTAAATCTTATAAGTTTTCGTCATATCTACTTGTTTAAGAGGGAGGATCTGGATCATTAATCGATAATTTATGTAAGAGAATCTTTAGCATATTGAGTAGCTTATAAGTGATTTTATGCATTCGATTTTCCTTATTTAAAAGTAACTGTACATTTTCAATGTCATTCGGAGTCAATATTTTAAATACTCCTATAAGAAAGAAGTATACAAGTACGAATAATAAAACACTAAAGATGTTAAACTCCTTAGCAACAGTAATATTCAGAGCAGACAACAATAAATTATTTAAATTATTCAGAAACAAGAATTCCAAACCGATAGTGAAAGTTATCGCCATGAAAAAGACCAAATAGTAAAGGCAGATTCGTTTGATATCAATCTTTATCGCATTTGATTTAATTGTTATAATCAAATAGATTATACCGATAACTAAATTGGTTAGATTCATCCCTATAATGGCTTCATAGAGACCAAAAAATATTAACAATAATAAAAAAACAGGAAGCCGTAGACAGAATCCTCCAAAACGCAAATAAAAAAAAGTTTTTGTTTTATTATCAGCTAACAACAGTGAATCTAAGGGAATGGTTATTATCATGAATATTGTAGTAAATATATATAGACTCACTATATTGGAATATATCAAACGAGATTCGCTATAAATCAAAGAAATTAAAAATCTTATACAAAAAAAGAGTACACCTGTAATTATTTGGATAAAAAAAATTAAATATTTTAGTATAGTATTATAAACTGAAATAATTATGTCTCGCTCTTTTGTAGCAATAGAAGATGTAAATGAAACAACTAATGGATAAGCAATAGCATTAGACGTATTTTTTGAAATAGATATGAAATCTCGTGAGATTTTTATAGCCATTACAGAGGTTTGTTCAAAAGAATTAACAGCAATAACTTGAATATCGCCCCAGATTTCAGAAAAGAAGTTCGCAGCTCTTACAAATCCTCCATACTTGATAATTTTTCGAAAATCATGTTTAAATCGGAATGAGCTTTTACCCTCAACTTTTACATTATGCATCTTTATACCGTTTATAACCAAATTAATAATAAAAGGAATTATTGTGGCAATCAAAAATGATAGAGAGAGCGAGATTAAATCAATTGTTTGATAAAAAATATAATAGTATGATAAAAAACCGATATAAACGGAATATTGAATTGCAGAAAGAATTAAAACCAATTTGAACCGATTGAATCCAATACTAATGGAGTTTAATACTATATTGAGATCATTTATTATAATAAGAGGAGAGAGTATAATTAAACATTTCACACTTTCTGAAGGCCAATTCGCAAGAAAAATATTCGAAAAGAAATTGAAAAACAACACACTAACAATGAAAATGGGAATAAGGAATATTAATTTAATGACAAGTGCGCGATATATTAAAGTTTTGAGTTCTCTATGCTTCCCAAGGGCATAATAATGAGGGATGTAATAATAAAGGGTATTTGATAATTCCGGAGGGAAAAATCTCAGTATTAAAATAATAATTTGAATATATGATAATGCTACTATGAAATAACTCCAATGAATATCATTAATCAATCTAGCAATTAAAAAGGAGGATATAATTGATAATATGAATGTGCTATAAGTACTTAAGACAGAAAAGAAAGATGATTTTGCAAGCTTTCCATAGGTTACTTTTGCTTTTTCATTAATATCGTCAGATTGCCCATTTGATTGTAGCGATGTCATTAACTAGATCAAAAAATCATAAAATAATTGATTGGGAAAAATTATGATACACATTTATTTTTTATGAATAAATAGTACTGATTATTGATCAACTTAATTATAAGCAAAGAATCTCTAAAATATTCTTCATAAAGAAGAGAATGAGTAAGTAATTAGAGAATTAGTTAATTTAGAATTAATAACCTTCTCTTTTGAGGTAAAGAGACCTTCTCTACTCCCAATTCCTTTACGTATTCTACTACTTCGTATAAGCTTTTAGCCGATTGATGGAAGAAGCATACTTCTTTAGGTTCCAAATTTTCAATCATTTTGGTAAGTTGTTTCTTATCTGAATGGAGTATTATTTTCAACTGGGGAACAAATGTATTTATGAGTAGTGCTCTAAATGGTGCTTTCCATGTTTCCGAGAACTTAATTTCTTCTGCTCTTGAAACTAAAGATGAACCCGGTTCCTCATGCACAGAACCCGCAAGATAAACTAAATTATGTGGATTACGACCGATAATATTAATGATATTTCTAATTATGCCATAGGACAAATCCGGCGGGTGAGAGATGATAATATTGTTTTTTTTCCTTAAAAAATCTAAATCATCCACATCAAACCAACGAAATTTGATGCTATTGAATGGATTAGCTTTATCACGGATGAGTTTAGAGATGGGACCATAAATATATTTATAACGTGTATTTATTACTTGAATATTTTTCTTTACCATCATATCTACGTAGATGTTTGGGCGTTTTTTAAAATCTCTTCTCAATTGTAGCTTTCGGAAATATCTCCAGAAAATTAGCATGAATGTGATTGCTAAACTCGAGGGATCTGCACCAATGAGTACATTATCTTCATATTCGGCTTTTTGTTCTAAAAATAATATTAAACTATGGAAAGTTTCATTAATATCTCCATAATCATCCATTGCACAGGTACCATCAATTAGTAAATAATTAATAGGCTTCGAGATCTGTCCCAGAAACCTTTTTGTACCAGCAAAAGGAGTAATATCATAGTAAGTATAATCTCCCGTATATAAAAAGCGAAAGTCTTTGACTTTTGCTAAAATCATTAACGCTCCAGGCATATGACCGGCATGATAGAAAGATAAGTAGCATTCTTTCTCTTGAAAATCAATTTTAGAGCCATTTTCAACATATATTACATTACGAACGATATTTTGGTATTCTTTCTCTTCGATTTCAGATTGGGATTCTTGTTTCAAAAAGTTAGAATCACGCAGGAGGTATAAATCTAAAGTAATTCTGGAACAAAGAATCGGGACATCTGGAAAATGCTTAATCATTTCCTTTAATCCTGATATGTGATCATAATGACTATGTGACAAAAATATAGCATCAATATTCGGTTTCGATTCGTGGTAAGGATTAGTTTTACTGTCTACTTTACTAGTATCATCTCCAGGGATTTTTTTTAGTTCTTCGTCGAGAATATGTGGCAAGTTCTCTAAATATTCTAAAATATAATGAAAGTCTCCTTCTTCACCTTCCTCCTCGTTAGGAGGCGAAAATCCACAGTCAATTAAGATGTTTAATTTTCCCAATCCCAAAATATGCGCGTTATGATTTGGTTTAAGAATAATCGGATATATGGTTATTCTTATATCATTTTTATCCGTTCCCTTAGAAACTAAGGAGATATCTTGAAAATACGTGGCGTCCCACCGTTTTTCAATTTTATCAATAGCTAATGAGATATCGCTTTCACCTACGGGGACCCCCGTGATATAAAAGTACCATCCATATTTTTTCACCAAGGATTCCAAATGTTCATACATTATGTCAGCATTTAAAGATTTGATGACAATGACTCTTTCCTCTTCATAATAAACAATCTTTCTTATAGATTTTTTCTCTTTTTCCGGAATTAAGGTATTGTTATAAAAAATATCGTTAATAACTTTTTTAAAATCAGTTTGTGGAATATTAGCAGAATTTATTAATTTAAAATATTGAAAATATTCTTTTGTATGATATAATGAACGCATATCTCTTTTATGTTTAATGTCAATAGAAAGTCCCTCATATTCAAATGAATCCTTAGAAATCGTAAGTTCCTCTGCTTTATTTCCTTTCTTATGTGCTTTCTTTTTTTCGCGTTTTTTTATCTTATCAGTTTCAGATACAAAGAAAAACCAACCATACTCATTAACCAATTTGTCTCTATTCCAGATAATTTCTTTACCTGATTTGGAGATGAGAATAATTATTCTATCTTCTAAGCAATATACAATTTTTGATACTGAAGTTTTAGTTTTCTCGGAGACTATATTACTTGATAAGAAAAGATTTTTTAAAACCCATGTTATATCTTTTTGAGGAATTTGGTTCTCATCCATAAATTTTAGCTTCTTTTCATACGATTTAATTTTAAATCGTGAAGCTAATTTTTTCTTTTCAATAATTGGGATCTTTTCAAATTCCTCAAGCTTCATTATATTTTAGAATACACAACAGAAATAAATGCTTTCGATTTTGTAAATAGAGTTATAATTCAATCTTACAATATTTTGTATGAGAAATTTTAAAAAAAAAATAAATATTGAGTTCATACTTTCTTCCTTTTATATAAATACCAATGAAGTCTCTCTTTTGGAGGAAAGTTGCCTCCCTTTACTGAACTTACTTGTTCTATAGATATAAAGGCTTTAGGATTGACATTTCTAATAATAGTCAATACTTTACGTAGATTTTTTCTCTTAATTATAAGTAAAACCAATTTAACCATCCCTTTGGTACCCTCTGCAGTCATCGTGGTTACTCCATATCCTTTTTCTTTTAAAACTCTAATTAATTCATCAGGATTTTCCTTAATAATTAATTGAAGATTTATTATTCCTATAGAAATTTTATTCTCAATGATTAAACCAACGTAATTTCCGGTAGCAAATCCTCCCGCATATGCAAAATAATAAATGAAATTCGTTAAATCATTGAAAATCTGACCGATCGCAAGTAACCAAATCATAATTTCAAAAAAACCCACAAGAGGGGCCAACTTCTTTTTACCTTGAGAAATAAATACGATCCTTAGTGTACCTAAAGAAACATCCCCCACGCGGGCTAAAAAAATAAGTATTGGAAGAATTATTAACGAAAAGATAAGGTTATCATATAATAGTGTGATTATGTTTCACCTCTCAATATGAACTTGAAGCCTATTTTTGCTTAGTAAAGCTAGCGTTCTTCAAGCGCATAATCAATTCTTTAAGTTCCTTTTCATTTTTCTCTAAACTTATCTTCACATTAGGGAGATTAAATGCATTAAGTATTTCTTTTTGATTTTCTTTTGATATTTCGATTTTAATTGTTGCTGGCATATCTTTTTCAGTAAAAACAATTTCATTAATCTCAACATAGCGAGGCATGATGAATTTTTCAATTTTTTCACTAAATTTAGGACTGATATTCGATGAAACTGACATCAAATCGATAGCTTCAACCAAAATACTGATTAAATTTTTATTTAATTCGACAATGCCATATTCTTTTCCCTTTTTCTTATATACTTCCCTTATTTTTATAATGTCCATTTCAAGAGTATTATACTCAAATTTTTCGTCATTCACAGTTTTTAAACCCTCCTTATTTTATATTTTATTATTTATGATTTTTTTATTATTACTGCCTATTTCTTTGTTGTTTTTCTATCTCACGTTTTAAATTTTTGAGTTCATTTTGAATCTTCTCTTCCTCATCCTTCAGCTTGTTCCATTCTTGCTCTACCAAATCACATTCCTTAGTCAATTTTTCTTTATCAGAATCACTATATGGATAATTTAATTTTTCTTTTAGTAATTCTAATTCTTCACTTTTTTTCTGCAAAAGAGATTCTAAAGCTTTTGCGTTATCTTCTTTTGCCAATATTTGCTTTACAATCAATTCGCTTTTATCCATATCTATTAGTTCTTCAATTCTAGAAAGATATCGTTTTATAGGTGTCAAATTAATTTGTTTTGAATCTTCATTCTTAAAGACTAAAGCAATATTGCTATCTTCTCCTAATTTAATAATAATAATGGTTACCTCTTCCATTTCAAGTATTAGTTTTCTATAATCAGTCTGTTTGAAATTACATATCTCATTAATTTTTCGTGCCTTACCTATAATCCTTGCTAAAGTTTCACCTAATTTGGGGATATTAATATCTTGTTCAAAAGTTGTTTGAAAAATTATACCGTTATTATAAAACATAATGATATGAATTACTTCCGGTATTGATGCTTTTATCCGAGCAATATTTTTAAAAACCATATTCGATCACCCAATAAACATGTTTCTTAATATAGTTATGATATTTTCAATTATTTTATTTACTTTCTTGATTCTTGATTTCTTTAAAATAAAGAGAACGATGAATACCAAAAAAATTGTTAGTACTATTAATATTCCAATTGACGGGTTAAAGATAAGCGTATAATAAATGGAAATAATTATTAACTGATAAACGGTGGTTATAAATCCAATTTTAAAAAATTGTTTAAAACTAATTGGTCTTTTATTTGCTTCTGCTAATTGAACCACAAGTATGTTATCTCCTAAAGGAGTGAGATTATCACCCCAATTGGCACCTATAGCTAAACTATAGTAAAATTGGTCTCCAATATTTGGAGGAAAATCACTTGAAATTGTTCCTATTACAGGAATTAAAACTTTGGTTATAGGAATATTATCTATTGCACTACTCAAAAAGGCAGAGATCCACAGAATAATTAATAATTGAAAATACAGATCTCCCCCAGAAAGATTAGCCATCGATTCTCCTAATAATTGTACCACTCCGAGGAGTTCAAGACCCCCAGCAATAACGAAAATTCCTAAAAGATATAAGATTAACTCAAAATCTATTTTAGAAAAGATCTCTTTTACTTCTATTCTACTAATAAGTATTAGGATGAGGGCAATAATTAAAGCTATAATATCAGTTGTCAATAAGGATGTTGGAATGATAATAAACAGGATAAATAATATGATTAATGAAAATAGTGATTTTAATAATAATATCTTGTTTGGGACGAAATTCCATACATTAAATTCCCGTAAGATCTTAATCCCGTCTTGAGGAATTTCTAAAGCCTTTTTAAATACAAAAATAAAAAATAAAAGCGTAAAAACGAATATCAATAATGAGAGGATTCCAACATTAAGAAAGAAATCTACGAATTGAATTTCAGCATAATTACTTATTAATATATTCGGTATAGAGGAGATAGTAAAAAATGTCCCCCCAATATTTACTAATATTGCTTGAGTGAGAATATAAGGAGAAGGATTTACGTTTAAGATCCGAGAGACTGTTATTGTAAGTGGGATTAGGATAATAACGGTTAAAATATTGTTTAACACTGCAGAAATTAAAATAGTAATAACACAAAAAATAGACATCAGATAAAGAGGTTTTCCTTTCGATAATTTGATTAAATTTAAAGCAAAAAATTGAAAAAGCCCTGCTTCATTCGAAATTTGTACGATAAACATCATAGCAATTATTAAAATAAGTGAATGCAAATTTACAAAGCCTTCACTTTCAGAACCAAATAAAAGTTCAAGAATTACTTGAAAATCCATACCTTCTAAGAATGTTAATGTTAGATATACAATTACTGCCCCAATTAATGCCGCTACAGCTCTATTCAACCTTTCAGTAACTATAAGTAGAATAACTCCAATAAAACACCCCAAAACTATTATGATACTAAGTATCATTATATTCTCATCCTCAAATATTCTCTATGAGAATATCATAAAGGTTAATAAAATATAAAGCTAATTTTTTATAAAAATTAATGCCTTAGAACATAATTTAAAATAGTTTTGATAACTTCACGAGATCAATGGGCGCTTTAATGTTAATTAAACTTACAAAATTCTTGTCTAAGGGTTGAATTTTTTCTTCTACTGAAACATAATTGATCTTCCAATTATTATCGATTAAGTTTAATAGTCCATAATTCTCATTGGTAAGGATTTCTTTTGCTTTTTGTAAGCCCTTTTTTATTGGATATATAGCCAAATATGGTTCCAAAAAACCATTTTTCCAACGAGGGATAACACAGTCAAAGCCTTCCGCTTCTTCAATCATAAGTTCAATGACTTCTGGTCTAATTAAAGGCATATCACATGATAGAAGAAATGCCTTTTTAAAGTTAGCTCTTGCTAACTCTTGAAATCCAGAAAAAATACCCAACATAGGTTTAAATATTTTTGGATGTTTGAACATAGTGCGATCATCCACGATAAAGGTCACTGCTTTCGGAAATTCAATTTCTTTCCTATAATGAAATATCTGCTCCTCTGAGTGAGCAACTAAGAAAATATCTTGGTCAAATTTAGATAAAGTTTCTATTTGATGTAATATTAGGGGTTTTCCTAATAATTCTATCACCGCCTTTTCAGTTCCGAACCTTGTACTCTTTCCTCCAATTAGAATTAAAATAGCTAAATCCTTGGAGTTCTTTTCATTAGTCATAACTTCAATTATGAATAATTCGAATATAATTATTATGAATATATAAGAAGGGGCTAAAAAAATTTTTTCTTAGTTTAATCTCAAGATATATGAACCGAGTAGGCAAAATTTACTTCAATTATAGCTTGATTTGGTTACTAGTCATCATCTATATCAATATCGTCGTCATCTTCAATATCTTCATCCCAATCCTCGTCATCATCCCAATCATCTTCGTCAAAATCGCCATCGTTATCATCGTCCCAATCGTCATCCTCATCGATATCATCGTCCCAATCGTCATCGTCTTCGTCTTTCTCCATCCCAAGATTATATTCTAGTTCCATATTTTTCTCTCCTTTTTTTTTAATTCTTATAGTATTATTAAACTTATTGTAATCAATTACAATAAAAATCAATATCAATATTTAAATATTTCTAAATAAACTAGCTATTTTTAAGGTTTATCCCTTTCTCTATATTTACAAAAACTTTAAATAGAATTATGGTTATAATATTGTTTAATAAATCTAATAAAATTTTGTAGATTTAGTATCGAGAAATAAAACCAAAAAGGGCTATTAGAAAGAAATATCAATGATAAACATACTTTCTACTAAACTAATAATAGTTAAGAAAAGTTTTTATTATTATAGAGACCTTTTTGTCAAACTGATTTTTAAACTATTTATATCAACTAAACTTAAGAATTTAGAGACACAAGAATAGATGAGTGAAAAATCAAATAATCATACAACTAGAAAAAAACAATCTACGCGTAATATCAATAACAAACCGATCTGCTTGGGTCCTATTGCAGATTTAGAGGAATACGTGAAAAAAGATTGGTGGAAAACGATCTTTAACGCATATTATCTAAAAACGGATTCAGATGTTGTGGATGATGAATTAATTACATCCGAGGAAGTAAGAGTTTTCTCTGATATTTTGCAGCTGAAACCCGAAGATCATATCTTAGATCTATGCTGTGGACAAGGAAGACATAGTATAGAATTATCTAAAAAAGGATATGAGAACATTGAAGGGTTAGACAGATCTCATTATCTAATTCAAAAAGCTAGGACAACTGCCAGAAAGTTTGGTTTAATGTGTAAATTCCGAGAGGGAGATGCGAGAAAACTTCTTTATAGTACGGATAGTTTTGATATTATCATGATTTTAGGGAACAGTTTTGGCTATTTTGAATCTATTAATGATGATTTGCGGGTCCTTAAGGAAGTATCCCGGGTACTTAAGCCATGGGGAAAAATCCTAATCGACATCACAGACGGAACATATCTACGGAATAATTTTCAACCCCGCTCTTGGGAATGGATCGATAAGAATTATTTCGTTTGCCGGGAACGATCTCTGTCATTAGATAAGCAACGGTTGATCTCTCGAGAAGTTATAACTCATGTAAATAGAGGAGTGTTAGTTGATCAGTTCTATGCAGAAAGATTATATTCTATTGAAGAGATAACCGAGATCTTAGAGAAAGCAGGATTTAGTGATATTACTTTCCATGGAAATTTAAAACCGAATTCACAAAAAGATCAAGATTTAGGGATGATGGAAAGGAGAATTATTGTCTCTGCTGTTGTTAAGAAAGAATGGACTCAAAAATCGAAAAGATTACGAGCAGTTGATAAAAATGTCGTTGTTCTACTTGGAGATCCCCATAAACCTGATATTTTGAAACCATCTACAGTATTTGATGATGATGATTTTTATACCATAACCCAACTTAAAGCAGCACTCCAAGAATTAAAAGGATATAATTTCCTCTATATTGACAATCATGATACTTTGATTCAAGAATTAACCAAGTTAAAAGGAAAAATTGATTATGTTTTTAATTTATGTGATGAGGGTTACTACAACGATGCTAATAAAGAACTCCACATTCCTGCGATATTAGATGTTTTGAAATATCCATATACTGGTTCTGGACCTCAATGTTTGGCATTCTGTTACGATAAATCTTTGGTAAGAGGCATTGCAAAAGATCTAAATGTACCAGTTCCTGAAGCCATAGTTGTAAAACCAACTGATAAAATTATCGATTTGCCTTTATATTTTCCCGCAATTGTAAAACCTAATTATGGAGATAGTTCTTATGGGATTACTCAAAATAACGTAGTTTTCAATGGTGAAGAATTGTTAAATGCAGTACGAGATATAAGAGACAGATTTGGCTATAATAATTCCATTTTAATTGAGCAATACTTAACAGGTAAAGACTTGACCATCGGAATCATCGGCAACCCCCCCTATAATTATATCGTTTTACCGATACTTGAGGAAGATTATTCATCATTACCTGCCGATTTACCGAAAATTTGCGGTTATGAAGCAAAATGGCTTCCCGATTCCCCTTATTGGAATCTAAAGTCAATAAAAGCAGAACTTGAACCTGAGACAGTTCAAATTATCGAATCTTGTTCCTTAAAACTGTTTGAACGATTGGAATGTAGAGATTATGCACGATTTGACTGGAGATTAGACTCTGAGGGAAATCCTAAGCTACTTGAGGTGAATCCTAACCCAGGTTGGTGTTGGGACGGACATCTCGCAAAGATGGCTAAATATCAAGGAATGTCATACAGGGAAATGCTCCAAAACATTTTAGATGCTGCCGAAAAAAGATATGGAATAGAAAAATAGGTTTAGGTTTTTTTCTTAGTAATTTATTTTTTTTTTTTAATCTATGGTGCTGGGATGACCATCTTATGAAGATGATACTAGAGAAATAGTTTAATTCAATCGTGTTTTTTTTTAGGTTATATGAATCTTATTCTATTAATATTCATCTTTATCATTTTTGGAATCATATTAATTAGTTATTCATCGAAAAATTTAGATTTCGTTGCAATTTCTCTACTAGGTTGCTTTACAGCGGGATTTGCAACTGGTATAGTTAATAATCTGTCTTTTTGGGTATTCATTAATTATATCGAGTTTGATGCCATTATCATCATTTTGAGTATGAGTATTATCACAAAAATAGCTCAAGATTCGAATATTTTAGAATATTTAGCTGTCAAGCTCTTTAAAATTTCAAGGGGGAACCGAAGAACATTTCTTTATTTAATTTGCTTTATCACAACCATTTTAGCTGCAATCATTAATGATGTTATTGTGGTATTAATTTTGGGACCAGTAGTAATACGATTATGTAGGTTTTTAAAAATAAGGTCAGGAACTTACCTCTTGGGCATGACTATTTGTATCAATATCGGCAGTATTATTACTCCTTTTTCAAGCGGAGAAAATATTATTATCGCTTCTGCCTTTTCTTTAGATACTTTATATTTCATAACGAATTATTGGATTTTCTCATTTTTTCTCTTGTTTTTTACGATTTTTCTTTTGGATCGATTTATCTTAAGAAAAGAACCTGAGATTGAAGTGCAACAGAAACAATTTGTATTAGAACTAGTAAATACTGATGTGATGATTTCCAATCGAAAAATGTTCTATATTAATAGTGTGGGAATTGTTATCACCATCATTCTTTTTGCCATTTTACCATTATTATATCTTACTGCTGCTTTTGCGGCGTTCACTTTAACCTTAATTAATATAAAATTTACTAAAAAGAAAACAATAGATTTGCTCAAAGATGTAGAATGGGAAATTATATTCTTTTTTATTTCATTATACGTTGTAATTGGGTGTTTATTAGAAGCGGGTTTTGAAGATCTTTTTGCGGGTATTCCTTTTGAAACCTTAGATCCTTTTATTGTAAGCTTCGTAATTCTAATACTTGTGAGTTTAATTTCCGGTTTTGTTGCAAATACTCCAACAGCGTTAATTTTCATTCCTATTATCTCTTTACTAATAAAAGAGGGATTTCCCTCGATTCCCTTATACTTTGCATTTATAATAAGCATTAATATTGGTGGTAACCTCATTCCACAAGGAGCTGCATGTGATATGATGACCTTAAAAATTGCACAGAATAATGCTGTTGAAAATTTAAACTTTAAGCGGCTTCTAAAAGTAGGAGCTACATTCGCTATTATCCATGTTGGATTGTCAATAGGATATTTATTTCTATTAACATTATTTACAGGTTAGAAAGAAGATATTAACTTTTCTCTTTTGTAAGAGGTGACAGCTTTCTTAGTCTTTGAACGATGGGGGGGAATTTTTCAAGAAAATAATCTACTTCTTGTGGAGTGGTAAACCTTCCTAATGTAATTCTTAAAGAACCATGGGCATCTTGGGGTTTTAATCCAATAGCGAGTAATACATGCGAGGGGTCTAATGATTTCGAAGAACAGGCAGAACCCGTTGATACTCCAATGCCTTCAAAATCTAAATCCAAAACCATAGATTCGCCTTCAATATATTGAATTGACATGTTTACATTATTAGGGAGGCGTGTAGTGGGATGCCCATTTAAAAAACAATTATCAATCTTATTAGTTATACTATTAATAATCTTATCTCTTAGAGTGGTTAATCGCTTCAGTTCGTTTGACATCTCTTCTTTTGCTAACTCGACGGCTTTCGCAAATGCCGATATTCCAGGAACATTGACAGTACTTGGACGCAAATCTCTTTCATGCCCCCCACCATATAATAATGGTTGGATAAATTTCCCACTTCCTTCTCGATTTCCTCTATTTCGTATATACAACATCCCCACACCTTTTGGACCGTAAATTTTATGGGCTGAAGCAGATAATAAATCAATATTTAATTCATTTACATCAATTGGTATTTTTCCAAATGCTTGTACAGCATCCGTATGAAAAATTATATTATGATGTTTGGCAATAGTTCCAATCTCTTTAATCGGTTCTATAGTTCCAATTTCGTTATTTGCAAACATTATACTTATCAAAATGGTGTTGTCAGTGATGGCCTCTTCCAACAATTTCGTATTGATTAATCCGTATTTATCAACTGGTAAAAAAGTAACTTCAAAGCCATTTTTTTCCAAATATTCACAAGGTTTCTCGACAGCATGATGCTCAATAGAGCTAGTGATAATATGATTCCCTCGTTTTTTATTCTTTAACGCAACTCCCATTATGGCTAAATTATCTGATTCAGTTCCTGAAGAGGTGAAAAAGATATCACTTCGTTCCGCATTTATCAATGAAGCAACAATCTCACGAGAATCAACTAACTTTTTCGCGGCTTTTTGACCAATGGAATGCAAACTCGAGGAATTCCCATAATATTCATTTATATTGTTTTTATAGACCTCTATAACCCTTGGATCCATTGGTGTGGTTGCGGCATAATCTAAATAGACATATTTGGAATCATTCATGATACATCACTATAGATATTACTTAATTTAAATTAAATTCACTTAATATTAATATTAGTTTTTTATTAGATTTTAAATTGAAAGTTTAATTCTTTAAAAAATATTGAGGAGGAAAAGTAAATGTTTAAACTTTTATGGGGAATAACCGGTACAGGATTCGTCTTAGATGAATCGATTGCTCTAATGGAAAATTTACAAATGAACTATGAAGTAGATATCACAGTAATGCTTTCAAAGGAAGGCGCAGCTGTAGTTAAATGGTATAAAAAATGGTTAAAATTAACTGAAACAGTAAAGAAAGTAAGTATCGAAAAAACTCCAAATATTCCATTTTATGCAGGACCGGTACAGATTGGAAAATTTGATTTTTTTCTCGTATGTCCCGTATCTGCAAATAGTGTTGCAAAAATAGTATGTGGAATTGCAGATACTTTGATTACTAATTGCGTTGCCCAAGCGATTAAGGGAGGGCAAAAAGTATATATTTTTCCTTCAGACCAAGATACTGAACCAATTGTAACCACGAGACCTGATGGAAGTCCATTAGTATTAAAAATTCGAGATGTCGAGTTAGAAAATATCAAAAGATTACTTCAATTGGAGGGGATTCACCTTATCTCCAATTTTTCTGAGATTAAAGAGCTTATTTTAGATGTACTTAAAGAGAAAAATAGTCCCAATATGAAATGATCTTTCACGATTTATACAATATCGGTTTTATCGCCCCCTCAGGGCATAATAATTCGCATTTCAAGCATCCTTGGCATTTTGAGATTTCTTTAAACTTATATCTTACTCCCGTAACCTCTTTATCTCCTTTATGAACTTTCCCTAAATAAAATAAGTTTTTCGGACAGAATTTACCACTATCTTCTAAACACATTCCACACATATTGCATAATTCATGGTCAACTTTAATGGAGATGACTTGTTCTGGGATGTTTACCGAGGTAACTTCTATTGCATTTCGAGGACAGACAAGAACACAGTTCAAACATGCTTTACATTTAGCATAATCAACTTTTCTGATACTATGTTCGAAGTAGATTGCTTCTGCCCTGCAAGCTTTGACGCAGCGCTCACAATGTAAACATAGTTCTTGGTTTATTTGAACGGGAATAAATTTTTCCTTAAAATTAATAACCTCCCAATAGACCTAGTTAAAGAAGTAATCAATTGAAAATAAACTTAAGTTTAATGATATATAAAAAAAGAGAAAAAAACAAAATTTGGGATATTCATCTAAATTATTGAAAATATTGAGTATAGCGTTCTTTGGGCTCTTGCGGTAATTGTTGTTGTCGCTGGTATTGTTGAGCTTTTTCGGCTAATTCTAACATCTTAGCTTTAATTTCTTTTCCTTCCTCAATTAATTTAGCGGTTTCTATTTTTAAACTATACATTTGATTCAATACTTCAATAATGGCAGCAGCACCTTCTGGTGTGGGAATTTCTAATACTGGCGTAAATAATGCAAAAGCTCTTAACCTATTAGTTAAAGCCTCATTGAGAATTGTTGCCTCAGGACCTACAATTATTCCTTTATCAACCTTTTCTAAACCAAATTTCTCTAATCGGGTCATCATCTCTTCTTCAGCCGCATAATATACTGGATAGTCATCAATAATTCCTCTCTGGGGGATACCTTGAAAAATTAAAACCTCTTTAGCCCTTACATCGTCTGATAATAACCAATTAGCAATCGTTCTGCTTAGATCATTATATGCTGTAGAAACTTGAAATGGAACTTCGACAATCCCAATAATTAAATTGTTGAGAGGCGAGTAATATATCCTAAAAGGGTGCTTTAACACACCTTGATAGAAAACCGAGATTGGAGGGAGATATTCAGATGTTACGAATCCAATTTCTTTAATGTCTGGAATCTGTTCAATTAAGGCATTAGCTACGATAGGTCCGATTAATCCTACACCTGCAAATCCCAGTATCATTGTAGCACCTTCCTTTATTTCAGTTTGTAAATCCTCGATGATCAAAGTACTTTTTTTACCTTTCTCACATATATATTCCTTTTTAACCATATTCATCACTTATATTTAGGTTCTTAAATTAATGAATTTTAGGATAGTTATTTGTTATAGATAATAATTTTATTTTTACTATGAATAGTGAATTATCTACTATAAAATTTGATCTGTTATAATAGTTCAATTATATAATAGATAAGAATAAAAATGATAATATAAACTATTAAAAAAAATCAAAGAATTATAAATATTAAATAAATTTAACTTCATGAAAAAAGCATGCTTCTAGAACTAAAGAATGTTAGCATCCCTACAGAAGATCAAAAATGTGTTATCGTAAACAACATTTCTTTCGGAATTAAAGAAAAATCTATTCATGCAGTGATTGG
>SDNW01000009.1 GCA_004524725.1 Promethearchaeota archaeon | reverse complement strand
GGGATTTTGCCATGTTGGCATATTAAGAGCGGCGAGGAACAAATCTGTTAAGAATATGAGTATTATAG
Organism: Promethearchaeota archaeon; assembly: GCA_004524725.1. GTDB lineage: Archaea > Asgardarchaeota > Lokiarchaeia > Sigyniarchaeales > SOKP01 > SOKP01. Next base: position 40,422 of record SDNW01000009.1, on the reverse strand, counting down.
CAAATATTAAACTAACAATACCATATGCTAAAATTGCAATTTTCGTAAATGTTTTAATTTCGGTCATTCTTTTGACCTCTTACTTACATTGGAATTTCATAGAAATTGAAGCGAGTTAAGTATTTTTTACTAATTTAAAAATCTTACCTTTTTGTCCAAGTTAATTCTTCAATATAAAACTTTTTTACTTCAACCGTAAATGATTAAATATGACAATTTTTTCAGACAGTATTGAATCTGGTAAAGTAAATTTGAAAGTATTAACCAATAATCTTACTAGTATAACTATTCTAACTGAAGAAAAGTTCAATGGTAAGGTAATTCAACCTATGCTTACTGCTAATCGGGTAGTTGGTGAACATGGTCTTTCTGTTGCTATTGAGATACATGAGAATGATTCCAAACACTTATTTTTAATGGATACCGGTAGTTTGACTCAATCAATATTCGAAAATTCGAAACAACTGGGAGTGGATTTAACTCAAGTTGAAAAATTAATCCTCACTCATGGGCATTTTGATCATTTTGGTGGACTTTTAACCCTTCTTCCCCAATTAAAAGAGGGAACGGAGTTTATATTCAATCCGAAATGTTATGACCAAACAATTATAATAATGCAGGATCCCAGAAATGAACTTTCTGAGGAGGAGCTTTCTCTTGGACTTAGAGAATTAGAAAAAGAAGGGAAAATTAGGGGTAGCAAAAAGTTACCCTTACTTAATAAGAAGATGGTGGCTGATCTCGCAGCAAAAAATAATGTTAAGATGGTTGAGACAAATGAACCAATGGAGTTATATAAGGGAGTAATAACCAGCGGTGCGATTGAACTGTTTGATCCTGATGAGGTCACAAAAAATATTTATCTACAGAAAGGAAGAAAGGAATTTGAAGAACACACCTTTCGTGATGAAACTGCATTATATTTCAATATCAAAGATAAAGGACTGGTAGTACTAACTGGATGTGGTCATTGCGGTATCCAAAACACCATTAAACACGGACAGAAATTAACGGGTGTGGATAAGATCTATGCGGTTATCGGGGGTTTTCATGAAGAATGGAATCCGATAGAGAAAATTAAGGAAAAAGTGAGATATTTTGAAGAGATTAATCCCGAAATCATATGTGGTATGCATTGTACGGGCTTCATTTTTAATAAACTTATGTCTGATCACCCAGCACATACATTAGGAGTTGTAGGAACGGAATTTCATCTCTAATCTCTTTTCATTATAAAATGTCCAATCAAAATTTTCTATATATCGCATATATCGCATCCATACTATCAAGAAGGATCAAAAATTAACCTATTACAGTTTATCTTGTGGCAAGATTTAGCCTTAAAACCAGCTAAATAAAATAAAAATGCTGATTAGAATAGATTAAATATTTTTTTGTAATTATGTTTATATTAGAAATCATATACTCTTCATTATAAAGACAGAACAAATAAGAAGAATAAAAATATGCAGAAGAAAAAAGTGATTGGAATTATTGCTTCCCCTCGCAAGAATGGGAATACTGCTTATTTAACTGAACGATTATTGAATAATTTGAAAGATTGTTTTGAGACTGAAAAGATTTTTTTAAAAGACTATGAAATCAAACCTTGTGAAGAATGTTATCATTGTGCCGAAATAGATGAATGTTCAATTAAGGATGATATGTCAGATTTCTATAAAAAGCTCAGGGAAGCTGATGTTATTATTTTAGCGAGTCCAATCTTCATGGGAGGTGTCACTTCACGAATGAAGGCATTTATGGAGAGGACATGGCATCTAAGAAAGGGGCAATTAAAAGATAAAATAGGTAGTTATATTATCGTGGGAAGGAGAGACATTGGTTCCGGGGTAAATGAAATAGAAGAATATTTATCTAGGCTTAAAATGAATAAACTTGCTGGCGTATTGGGGTTTGGTCTTCATGAAAGAACCGTAGCTCACGATGAAGAAGCGTTAAAAAATATCGAAAGATTAAGTACTCAGATTATCAGGTTAAATGAAACGAAATAGTTTAAAGGTAATCTTATTCCTTATTGGGAAAAAGATCTATAATTTGCTAAGTTTTCTTCTATTAGAGACAATGCAGATGGGATAAATACTAGTTTTTTTGAAATATGATGGGCAGTCTCTACATTTTATATAGTTTCATCTACCATTGAAACTTTCATGAATCGAGATTCATGATACATTTTCTTTAATTCCAAGGAAGAGATACGCCGACAAATTAAATCCACTTATGGATTACCTCTTTAACTTAGGAATTCATTAAAATGAATCGAAAAAAATAAAAGGATTTAAAGTTAAAATTTACTCAATTAATTCTATTTCTTTTCTTTTTTGTTTTTTTCTTTTTATAAAATAAGATCGCACAAAATTCTGAAATAATCTTTATTACTCTGTAAGAAAAAGATTCACTACAGCTAACCACTTCTGTTTTTCGTTTGGAGATAATTCAACCGCATTTATCAAGTCTTTAGCTTTAGTAAGATCACGCTGGGCTAAATCTTCCTTACCTAAAGCTTTATAGCAAATTCCCAATTTACAATATGTTTGGTATATATACCAGTCATTTGGGTTAAGAAAAAGAGCTTTTCCAAACTTTTTCACAGCCTCCTCATATTCTTGGAAATACATTAAAATCTCTCCATAACTATCATAATAAAATCCCTTTTCTGGTTCAATATCGATTAAATTTTTAACTATTGTAATGGCCTCATCTTTCTTATCCAAATATTTGAGCCAATGAGCTTTGTAATTTTGAAGTTCTTGATTCTCAGGAAATTTGATGATTAGATCTTCGATCAACTCTAATCCACCCTCTGGATCCTTCAGTTTCTTCAAAATTGATGCTTTTTTCAATTTGAGGTTTAGTTCTTTTTCGGGAAAAAGGTCAAGCATCTCTTCTAATAAATTTAACACTGTATTATATTGATTAAAATAAATCAAGGTGCTGAGTTTTAAACTGTACAAATCATAATTAATAGGATCATTTTCGATATCTTCATCGATCTCCTTAATTTTTTCTTCATATTGATCACGTAACTCAAGGCGAGCATCTTGCTCTAAAATTTCTGATATATTCTGCCAAATAATTTGTTCTATTTTATCATAAGGATCCTTGATTTCTTTTTTTCCTTCTATTTTATAGGTGAGATATTTCAAATAAGTAGGAAGTAATTCTTTTAAAGCCTCTCTAAAATCTTCATGAAACAATGTTTCACAAGATTCATCCAAGATTGCAGTTATGATGTTATCAAGGTTGTGTATAATCGAATGATCTGCTTTTTCTGAGTGTAATTCGTTTAAGTAAGACAAATTAGCAATATGGTCTTGGGTTATGATCCTTAATATTTTCTCTAATTTTTCACCTGTTTGAAAATAATAAACGGTCTCATCATGAGGACTTTTTAACTTAAAGAAACGAGTGGGATAGATTTTTCCCTCACAAATCTCCGTTAAATAATAATCCAAAGTAGTTTGCTTAATTTTGTAAAACTGTGAGAAGTCCTCTCGTGAAATATGTTCAGGGTATCGATCGGGACAATTCATCGCGAAAAAGAGTAATACCTTATGAAAATTTTCTTCACTTTTTAGTAAGGACTTCACTTTATCATAGCTGAATTCTAAAAGCAGTTTAAGGAAACGGATTTGAACTTGTTTGTCGTTTATACGATATTTTTTGAAGAATGTTATGGTTTTATCCGTCATTTCCCTTATACGCTTACTCTCTTCTTTTAAGATGGTCTGTCGGTCTAAATCATAACTCTCCAGCATTTTTGAATATTCAATTTTTCCTGATTGAGTAATTAGATATTTAGTATCTTGTTTGATTATATGTCCTCTTTTAGTTAATGTTTTTAAACTTTTTGATAAAGAAGATTGATTTATAGACAGTGGTTTTTCAAAGAAGTCGCTTCGTTTACAATATTCATTGTTATAAACCATCCAGAGGACCCAATGATCGTAATTTCTTCCACTTTTTAAGATTATTTTTGGAGGATAATTAAGCTTTCGAACCTTGTTTTTCGCGCTAGAAAGGTCATGGAATTTATTTTTACCTTCTATGGTGATCTTGTATAACCCTCTTGAAATCTTATCAACGTAATCTAACGCCATCAACTTTTTTAAATGTCTTGATAATGTTCCTCCTGGTATTTTCATTGGTTCTTCATCAAAATCTGCCCATGTACAACTATTATTATTATACAACATCCATAAAATTAAATGGTCATAATCTGGACTTTGATCGCTTAAAGGGTCATAAATATTTTTTGGAGGGTAATTAATATTTCCTGTCGACATAAAATCACAAAATTTAGATCTATTAAATTATATATCAATTAGTGCTTTATTTATAGTTTTGGTTGAAACTTTCATGTAAGCATGGAATTTTTACGAAAGTTTTGAAACTCTAATCATATAAGTAAGAAAACTTGAATTCCCATTAAAGCATCGAATTGATGCCTTAAAACAATTTATAATAAGAAAATGAGTTAATTATGACAAAACATATAATAAATAAAAAACAGAAATCGAAAAGAATTCTATTAATTATATCAGTGCTATTTATTCTCCCTATTTTTATTAATTTTCTTCAAGCGGATTTTGGGTTTTATAGCTATGTAGATGATAATAAAGGAAATCTTGATTATGAATATCTAAGGAATTCGGAAGTACATTATAGAGATTTTTCTGGTGATGGATGGGATATATTCATTTCTGGGGATTATGCTTACATAGCTGATGGAGGTATATCTGGAAGTTTGGTCGTTATCGATATTTCAGATCCTAGCAACCCCGGATCACCAATTTACGAATCTACGGATGATAGTGCTTTTGGTGTTTTCATAAGTGGAGATTATGCTTTTATGGGTGTTGGAACTGCGGGATTAGCAGTGATTGATATATCAAATCCTACTAACCCAGGAACTCCAGTCTATGAACCTACGGATGATTTTGCTAATGGTCTTTATGTGAGTGGGGATTATGCATATGTAGCAGATGGAAATGCTGGATTGGCGGTGATTGATATATCAAACCCTACTAACCCTGGGCTACCTGATCATGAAGCTACGAGTGATTATGCCTATGATGTTTATGTGAGTGGAGATTATGCATATGTAGCAGATGGAAGTGCTGGATTGGCAGTGATCGATATATCAAATCCTACAAATCCAGGAACAGCAGTACTTAAAAACACAAGCGGATATTCGATGGCGGTTTACGTGGAAGGAGATTATGCTTATGTGGCTGATTCAGGGAGTGGTTTAGCGGTCATTGATATTTCAGATCCTACAAACCCAGGAACCCCGGTTTATGCTGATACGGATGGATCTGCTTATGCTGTTTACGTAGATGGGGATTATGCTTATGTAGCAGATTATCACAAGGGAATAGCCGTTATTGATATTTCAGATCCTACAAATCCAAGCAAAATTGCTCAAGGAAATCTAGGTGAAAATGTATATTCGATATGCATAGATGGAAATTATGCTTTTTTGGGTGGTGATGGCTTATATGCAGTTGAAATTTCAGAACTTAATTCCCCTCTAGATCTATGGTGGAATCAGGATACCACAGGGAATTCACAAGGAGTGTTTGTAAGTGGAGATTATGCATATGTTGCCGATGGAGCTAGTGGATTAGCAGTCATTGATATCTCTGATCCTACCACTCCAGGGGCACCTCAATATAGCAATACTGCAGGAGATGCAGAAGATGTAGTGGTAAGTGGAGATTATGCATATGTTGCGGATGGTGGCGGAGGATTAGCGGTGATTGATGTCTCTGATCCTACTACTCCTGGAACCGCTGTCCGTAGGGATACAACAGGCGATTCAAGAGGAATATTTGTAAGTGGGGATTATGCCTTTATTGCTGATGGGGGGAGTGGATTAGCAATTATCGATATTTCCAATCCAACCAGTCCAGGTGCTCCCGTTTACAAAGATGACGGCTATTTAGCCAAATCTGTGTATATAGAGGGAGATTATGCTTATCTTTCTGCTGGAAGTGGAATATTAACCATTGATATTTCTGATCCTACAACTCCAGGAGCATCGGTTTATTTATCTCTCGGAGGAGATGCTAGAGATATATATGTAAGGGGAGATTATGCCTATCTTGTAATTTACAATGATATAGTTACCGTTGATATTTCTGATCCTACTAATCCCACGTTGATAGACAAAGAGCAGATATATCATACCGTTCCTGAAGGGATTTTTGTAAGCGGAGAATATGCGTATACAGCAGAAGATTATGGAAGCATGGGAGGTTATATAAAAATCTGGGATATCTCTAATCCTGCCCATATTTCATTTGTAGATTCATTATACATTGGTGATACATATGGAGGAGATGGAGCGTTTGAATCATTCGTGACCGGAAATTATATCTATGTTGCAGATTCGGGATCAGGATTACTTGTGTGTGAGGTACGTGAAAGGGTTGACACAAAAGATCCAACAATTACACAATCTCCTAGTGATAAAGTTATCGAAGCAGGGTATACAGGCGAATCATTGTCTTGGCGAGCAACTGATACCAATCCGAACACTTATTCTATTGAACTTGAAGGAAATGGTATTGTTGCCGGTCCGACAGCTTGGTCAAGTGGATCATTGGTAACTTATAATATTCCGGAGGGATTATCGGTAGGAGAATATGATTACACGATTAATTTTACGGATGATCATGGGTTTTATGCTACTGATAGCGTAAAAGTAACGGTTCAAGATACAGAAAATCCTGTATTTACAGAATATCCACCAGACCTTAACGTTTTAGTTGGTTATACTGAAATTAGTTTTTCTTGGAATGCAACCGATGCCCATCCTGATATGTATACGGTTGAATTAATGGGTACAGGTATAGTAGCAGGACCTACTGCCTGGTCAAGTGGAGTTGTGTATACATATAATATTCCCGATGGATTATCAATAGGACACTATTCTTTTATAGTTAACATTAGCGATGAATATGACCATTTTTCCACTGCTACTGTTAAGCTAACAGTTTATGAGCCAGATGATCCAGTGATTACAGATACTCCAATGGATATTTTGGTTGGACCAGCTTATACAGGATTAAACTTTTCATGGACTGCTACTGATGCCAATCCTGATATCTACACTATCGAACTCCAAGGAGGCGGTATTGTTGCGGGTCCAATCGCTTGGTCAAGTGGAGTTGCAGTCACTTATGATATTCCTGACGGGATGATGACAGGAGAACATTACTTCACAATCAACTTTACGGATGAGTTTGATAATTATGCTACAGATACCGTAAAACTTACTATTCAAGATGCAGCCCCTCAAATTATAAGTGCTCCTGATGATATAGTTGTGCTTTCTGGATATGCAGACTTGGAATTCTCCTGGATTGCAACCGATACAGAAGATCCAGATACGTATACCATTGAACTTGCAGGCACAGGTACTGTTGCAGGTCCAACATCTTGGTCAAGTGGAGTTGCCGTTGTTTATGATATTCCCGATGGGCTATCATTAGGAGATTATTATTATACTATCAACTTTACAGACGAAATTGGGAATTATGTTACTGATGAGGTAAAATTTACTGTTCAAGAAGATTCCGAAGATCCTGTAATTACTTCTACTCCAGAGGATTATGGGTGCTTTAGTGGATACACGGATGTGTGTTTCGTTTGGATAGCAACTGATGCTCATCCGGCTACGTTTACTGTCGCACATGAAGAACAAGGTATCGTAGCGGGACCAACTCCTTGGACAAGTGGAGATAATGTGAGTTTTACAATTCCAGAAGGGCTATCAGTTGGGGAACATATATTTACCATTAATTTCACTGACATTGCGGGAAATTATGCTATTGATAATGTAAAGCTAACCATTCAAGAAGAAAATCCAATTGAACCAACTCCAGCAATTCCTTTCGGAAGTTCGTTTTTGGCCTTCATGACAATTTCCATCATTGGATTAATTTTGTACCAAAGAAGGAAAAAATAATTAAATTTCTTTTTTATTTTATTTTATTTAATATTTCGGTTTTGAATTCATTAAATAAGATCTAAATTTGTTTTCTCTCTTTCTCTTTGTTTTAATTATTAGTTTCACAAGATAGTAAAACTTTCATGATAATATTGAAACTGTAATTATAAAAGGCTTCGTAGCTGATTTCCTAACAACTAACCTTTACATAAAAATTAAAAATTCAAAAAATGAGTTGATAAAAATTTTCATGAAAAAATTAAATTTTAATAACAAGAAAAAAACAATAGGGTTATTAGGCTTACTGATATTTTTATTCGGTTTATATCTTACCTTATTACCGAGTATAAGATATGAAATTCCAAATAACCGAATAGTATATGAAGCAAAAGAGTATCAAATTAAGCTAGCATATTTTAATAATTCAATGACCCCTATTGCCATCGATGGGGATGCAACAGGTCCTGGTGCTCATAATTGGGCGTGGGCTGTAAGTCAGCCTTGGTGTATAGGGAGTGGTAATGAAATAGATCCTTACTTGATTGCGAATCTGACTATCGATGGAATGGGTGCCAGTAGTTGCATTTCAATAAAAGATTCTAATGTTTTCTTCATAATAGAAAACTGCACACTTCACAACTCAGGAATTCAACTTGATCGGGGAGGAATTTATCTAGATCACTGTAGTAATGGAAAAATAATTAATAATACAATTTTTAACACCTTTGCGGGAGTACATTTAATTCAATCAAATAAAAATAATATCTTGGAGAATAATTGCTCTGCAAATGGGCATTATGGGATACGTCTGCAATCCTCAAGCAATAATACTTTCTTGGAAAATGACTGTTCTTCAAATGATTGGGTGGGCATTCATGTGAAAACCTCGAATACTGATAATATTTTTATACGAAACAACTGCTCGTCGAGCGGATTATATGGAATTGAATCCGATTCATCAAGTAATAACACATACTTGGAGAACGATTGTTCATCTAATGGGAAACACGGAATCAATATCTATTCATCTAGTGATTATAACACCGTCTCAAATAATACTTGTAAACTGAATGGAGAAAATGGAATTCGCTTATCCTCAGCGGATTTCAATTATATCTCTGAGAATAATTGCTCATTAAATACTTATCACGGGATTAATTTATATTCTTCAAAAAATAATGAAATATTACTAAATAATTGCTCAGCCAACATATCTTATGGGATTTTATTAAACACAAATTCGAATAATAACACCGTCTTTAGAAACATCTTCAACTTAAACGGAGAGGATGGAATAAATATTCAATCCAATAGTAATTATAATACTATTTCAAGAAATGATTGCTCATTAAATGGGTTTAATGGAATTCATTTATTCGTTATGGAAAGTAATGTGATTTCTGAAAACAACTTTATTTCTAATGAACGTTTTGGTATATATTTATACGAAGTATCTAATTGTGAAATTTTTAAAAATACAATCATTGAATTAAAATATAGTGGAATATATTTAGCAGAAAGTAGTAATCAAAATACCATCTATTCCAATCAAATAGAGGAATCACTAGATTATGGAGTACATGTTAAGGACGCTAATTGTGTTAACAACCTATTTTATAAAAACTACTTTGTTGATAATTCAGAGAATGTATTAGATGATGGTACTGCTAATTCTTGGGATAATGGCATTATTGGAAATTACTGGGATGACTACACAGGATCCGATGCAGATTTAGATGGTATTGGAGATGATCCTTACTTTGTTGATGGAACAGGAGGAGGAGTTGATCATTTTCCGATTTGGTTCTTTTATCATTTAAATCCGATATATATCGATGGGGATGCTACAGGAGTTGGTGCGCATAATTGGACTTGGGCAGCATATCAACCGTGGTGTGAAGGTAGCGGCACGTGGGATGATCCTTACATTATAAAGGATGTAATCATTGATGGTCAAGGAGTGGATAATTGCATAGAGATACGAGATTCCAATGTGCCATTCATTATATATAATTCTACTTTATATAATGCGTCACCTCTCGATTATCAAGCAGCTATTTATTTTGATAATGTCGATAATGCACTCATCCTTGAAAATGATTGTTCCTATAATGGACATATTGGTATTATTTTTTATGAAAATTGCGATAACAATACCATCCAAGGAAATGTCATCTATAATAATCAAAATGCTGCGATCTCAATAAGAGAATCCAGTGAAAATAATTATATATATAACAATTGGATAGCAAATTGTGAAGGCCAATTTGCAATTTATCTCTTACAGAGTGATCATAATGTCATTTATAAAAATTTCGTGTTTGGTTGCTTAACAGGGATTCGAGTTCATGCCACGGAACATACCTCAGTATTAGGCAATACATTAGAACATAACCAAGTAGGGATAAGTTTACGACATGGGCATTATAGTAGAATTGCTCATAATGATATTCTTTATTCATCAAATCATGGAATCCGCTTAGATACCACTGCGCTATGCGATATCTTTGATAACTATATTTACAATACTACGTATGATGGGATTCGACTAATAGACAATAGCCGATATAATGAGATTTACTCCAACGAAATTAAAAAATCTTATCGGTATGGAGTTAACGTGGACGATACGAATGTGCATAATAACACTTTTTATCAGAATCAGTTTATTGATAATGAGGTGAATGCGCTTGATAATGGCACTGATAATTATTGGGATGATGGAGCTATAGGTAACTACTGGAGCGACTACTGGGACACATATTTAGGTGTAGATCTCGATGATGACGGAATAGGAGATACGCCCTATAATATTGCAGGGAGCGCAGGAACGCTAGATAGATATCCGATTTGGGATGATGGTCCCGGTGAGAATCACCCTCCAACCTGGGATCAAATACCAGCTGACCAGACACTCGAGTTTGGAGTACCATTTTTGTATGATGTGAATGCATCCGATCTCTCAGGCATCGACCATTATTGGATCAATGATACAACAAACTTCCAAATCGATGGGAATGGAATCATAACAAATGTAGGAACACTTCCAGCAGGGATTTACCCCCTTGAAATTAGAGCGTATGATCCTTACAATAATTTCTGTACAGAAACGATTGAAATTACTATATTGTCTGAGAATGTTCCACCACCACAAAGAATTCCTGGATTTGATCTTTTAATATTAATGCTTACAACAACAATATTAGGGGTTTATCTTTTAATCCGAATAAAAAAAAAGAAAGACCTATAACCATTTTTTTTTAATTTTTACTTTTTTTCCCCAATTTATTATTGTTGAAAACATAAAACATAATAAATAAATATTCAAAAAAATAATTTTGAAGTAGGGATTCCTACATTATATTTGTGAATTGATACAAATAAAATAGCAATTCATTTATGAATTTAAATGAGGGGATATAAGACAACTTGAATGCATTAGAAGAAGTAAGAAAATTAATAGAAAAAGATAATATCCAAGAAGCAATCATATTATTAGAAAAAATTGAGGAAAATACTGATCTCCAACAATCAGAATTGATCCCCTTATTTTTCTATAAAGCAAAGTCAGTAATAAGGCTGGGAAATTTTCCAGAAGCATTGAAGTACGCTAAAAAGGTCTATCGTGCTATTCGTAAAGAAGTGTCAAGTCCTCAATTAGTTGAAATTTTAGCGATGATGGGTCATACATCATGCTGGTTAGGAAATTTTGAAAAGGGATATCAATTGCTCGATGAAGCCGAGCAGAAATTAAGAAAACTAACCGATATTTTAGAAGAGAGACGCATTCTTTTGCAATCAATGATATATGTTGGTAAAAATTGTGGGTATATGCAACAAGGGAAAAGCGATATGCTTTATGAAAATGCCATGGAATTATTAAGTCTTTATGAACGAATTGATGATACATTTGTATTAGCGGAGATTTATTATCAATTAGGGTCTCTTTATACCTTTATTAAAATTGATATAAATTTAGCAATAAAATATTCGTTCAAATGTCAACCTCTCATAGAGAAGTTAGAAAATAATACTCTTGCTGCGCTCAATTTAGTTACTATTGGGTGTATTTATATAATGACAGGTGATTTAGAAAAAGCCTTATTTTATCATGAAGAAGGATTAAAGAAGACTGATATTGTCATGATCAAGATGTCTATTTTTAATAATCTTTCAATGATCCATACCCAAAAAGGAGAATTAGAAAAAGCTTTGGAATCTCTTGATAAAGCTTTTGAACTAGCCAACAAAGTTAATGCTACATATATATTGATGAGTACTTTAGCAAGCATGATCGAAGTCTTAGTTTTAATGGGTAGAAACCAGAGAGCAGAAAAGCATTTAATTAAATTGAAAGAGATTGCTGAAAAAGAAAAAAATCCCTTTGCAGAACTATATACTAATTTTTGTGAAGGTTTTATTTTAAAGAAAAAGAACCGAATTCAAGATCGAGCTAAAGCACAGAGTATCTTCGAAGAAATAGTAAAGCAGGAAGTTGTCTCTGGAGAATTAACAATGAAAGCCTTGATAAACCTATGTGATTTATTAGTAGAGGAATTTCGCTTCACCGCTGAATTGGAAGTATTAGATGACTTGTATATATTACTTGAAAAATTAATAGATATTGCAAAAAATCTAAATTCATTTTGGATTTTGGCCGAGACATATCTGTTGCAGGCAAAATTTTCTTTATTAAAAGGAGATTTGAATAGTGCTAGGAAAAAATTAACTGAGGCTCAAGATCTCGCTGAGAAAAATAATTTGAACTTATTAATGGGAAAAATTTCATATGAGCACGATAAAATATTAAAAAATTTGAATGTATGGGAATCGTTTATAGAAAACGATGTGCCTTTGAAGGAGCGAATCGAGATAGCTGAATTAAATGTACATATTGAAAATATGCTTCTTAATCGGAAGGGCTATCTTGAAATTTCTGAAGAGGAACCAGTAATAATATTAATCATTACAGAAGGAGGCACGCCAATATTTTCACACTCATTTGTTAAAGAAAAAACATTTGAAACGCAAGTTATTAGTGGATTCCTAACAACTATAGATTATTTCATTAAAGAAACTTTTTCCCAAGGATTAGATCGAGCTGTTTTCGGAGATTATACACTTTTAATGAAGTACGTTCAGCCTTTTTACATAACCTATATCTTTAGTGGTAATTCTTATTATGCCCATCAAAGAATTAAGTATTTTAATGAAAAAATGAAAAACGAAAATAAAATTTGGGAGAAGTTGATGGAGAATTATGGGAAAAGCAAATCTCTGCAAATCCAAGATTTTCCCGGCCTACAAAACTTAATAATGGAAACATTTGTTAATAAGAGTGCGATTCTTGAGAAGTATTAATTCAATAAATTAATTAAATAAACCAGTTATTATGAGTTTAAATGAATTAATAAAAGCAAAAGAACTATTTGAATGTGGTAATTTTGAGGATGTTCTTTTATTATTAAAAAAAGTTGAAAATAGAGAAGATTTAATAAATCGAGATAAACTTACTCTTAATCTCCTTAAAAGTTCAGCCTATTATAGATTCAGAGAAGACCCAAAGTGCCTTGAGTATGCTCAGAAAGCATATAAATTGAGTAAAAATTTAGGTTTAAAACTTAATTCCATCGATGCTCTTTTAAATATAGCTTGGGCTTCATTATGGTTAGGAAATTTTGAAAAAGCTTTTGAATCTGTCCTTAAGAGTGAGAATATTTATAAAAGTTTAAAGGACTATGATGAAATAGATGTTTTAAGCAGAAAGGCAGCAATTCTTTTTATTAAATCATGCGCTTGTTGGTTTACAGCAAAAATGGATGGATTAAAATTTGCAGAGGAAAGTCTTAAATTACGTCAAAAAATTGGTAAAAAGTATGAGATTGTAGAATCTTATAGTATGTTATGTGGTTTTTCTACTTATTTTCAAGAGGATTTAGATTATACTCTAAAGTTATTAGAAAAATGTCAAAATCTAGCAATTGAAATTAATCATCCGTGGATGAATTCATTCAATCCTAAAAATTTTGGAGATATTTATTATATAAAAGGAGATTTAGAAAAAGCCCTTAGCTATTATAAAAAAGCGATTAAGCCTTTTGAAGAGACAAATAATTCATTCCCAATGATAACAACTTTAGGAGAGATAGGGAATACTTACCGAGAGATGGGTAAAATAAATCAATGTTTAATTCAACTAAGAAAAAGTTACAAAATAGCAGTAAAAACAGAGAATAATTGGATAAAGAGTGAAGTAATTGCAGATTTAATAGAAATAATAATTATTAATAATGAGGTTAAAGAAGCTCAACGTTATCTGAAAGAATTGGAGATTATTAGTAGACAAGAAACTGATAATCGACGGATCAAACAATCATATTTAATTTCTAAAGCTTTGATATTAAAATCAAGTCCAAGATTTAATAACCTAGTAAAAGCACAACAAACTCTGAAACTTATTATTGACAATGGATCAATAAAAAATGAATCTTTCATAATTGCTTTATTGAACCAGTGTGAAATCCTATTAAGAGAATTAAATATTACTCATAACATCCAAATTATCGATGAAATAAGGGATCATATTGAGAAATTACTCAAAATTACTAAAAAATTGAGGTCGTATTGGATTTTAGCTGAAACTTATGTTCTACAAGCAAAATTAGCGTTATTAACCTTCAACTTAAAAGGAGCAAGAAAATTATTAACAAAAGCTCAGAAAATTGCCGAAGAATATGGTATGTATCGATTAGCAGCAAAAATCTCTTATCAACACGATGATCTACTTCGAAAATTAAAAATCTGGAAAAATTTAAGAGATTCAAAATCATCATTAACCGAGCGTTTTACATTAACTAATATAAACAAACAAATGACCTATATGATACAGAAACGTAGAATAGAAGCTCCACCAATAATAGAAGAGCAACCCATTATAATTTTAATAACCTCTCAAGATGGAAATGTAATATTTACACATTATTTTAATCAAAAAACACAATTTAATTCTGATCTTTTTGCTGGTTTCATAAGTACAATTAATATCTTTATGAAAGAAGTATTTTCAGAAGAGCTTGACCGAGCGATGTTTGGCAATTATACACTTTTAATGAAATATCTTCAACCATTTTATATCACTTATGTATTTAATGGCGATAGCTATTATGCCCATCAAAGAATTAAGTATTTTACAGAAAGTTTGAAAAAGCAAGAAATAATATGGGAAAAATTGCTAACCAATTGTGAAAAGGGTAAATCGGTTCATATTAATGATATTCCATCATTGGAATCGTTGATAAGTAATATTTTTGTATACAAAAATGTAGAATTAGATCAATTACTATAAATTCAATAATTTTCATTCTTTTTATAGCATTAAAAGTTTAAATTAATAGAGAGATATTTTTAAATAATTTAAACTCAATCTCTTTAGACTAATACTACGAATTATGAGTAATGAAGAATTTCAATTTAAGATTTCAGTAGTAGGCGATGGCACAGTAGGGAAAACATCTCTTATTAGAAAATATACTAAAGGTAATTTTGAAAAAAATTATATAAAAACGATTGGGGCGCAATTTTCTCGGTTTGAGAAAATAATAGAAAGTGATATCGTAAATTTAGTGTTTTGGGATATAGCAGGACAAGAGGATTTTGATTTTCTTCAACCACTTTTTTATAAAGAGAGTAAAGCTTCAATCGTGGTCTACAGTCTTGAAGAGAATGAGTTAGGGAAAAACAGTTTTGACCACGTGAAAAATTGGGTTCAGAATCTCAGAAAATACTGTGGAGAGATCCCTATGATTTTGTTTGCTAATAAAGTTGATTTAGTAGAGGAAAACGAATTGGATTTACTAGATATAAAGTCTATAGTTGACAAGTATAACTTTATCGGATTTTCTTTAACTTCTGCCAAAACTGGCCAAGGGGTAAATGAAGCATTTGATATTATCATCCAAAAATTATATAAAAAGTATAAAGATTAATCAAACACCTATAAACACCTTTTATTAGATCTATTTTTATTTTTTAAATGTCAAATTGATATATTATGCATTTTTAGATGAAGAAATATTTTTATGGAGAGACGATCTAACGTCATAATAATTAAAAAATAATACTTGTCTTTATGACTCCACTTTCATGGCTATAAATCTTAACGCTCAACCCGAGGAAATATTCAAAAAACGAACTGAATTTGGCATCGATCAATCAATTCATTTACTAACTAAGATAATTGATACTTCAAATGATAAAAATAAGAGAATGGATGCGGTAAAGTATTTAGGACTAGCAAGTAAAGAAGCCCCAAACCTAAAACAAGAGTGCTTTGATACTTTAGAAAATATTTTTATTTCTGAAGAAAATAAGGATATTAAATGCGAAGCAGCAAAAGCTCTAGGGCGATTAAAGCTAACCAAGTCATTAAAGCCGTTATTATGGGGTTTAGAGAATTCAACCGATGATAGCCAATTAAGATTAGCAGTTCTCAAAGCAATACGTAAGACAAAATTTAAAGAGGAGGTAATTAACCTCTTCATTAAAGAATTAGACTCCTCTCATAAAAAGATAACAGCATACGTAAAGGACCAGTTACTCGTTCTAAATCCCGAGCTCTTGGTAAATAAATTAATTGGTTCTTTAGGAAACAAAAATCTGTCAAATAAAGTAAAAGTAGAGATCATAAAATTAATTGGTTATGAAATCTCAAGTTTAAATGCGACATTCAAGGATTCAAGCTACATAAAAATTAAATATCCTGAAATTATCTCGAATTTAATAAACCAGAAAGAAGTTTTATTAGCAGAAATCTCGCAGATATTAAAAAAAGAGGATCGAATTCTACTGGAATCTTCAATTACGATTTTAAATTTTCTTAAAGAGGAGATTAAGGAAGATATAATTAAATTACTTCTAACTGACAACTTCATTGTAAAAAAAAATGCGATTATAATTAGCGGTAAACTTGAGTTAACTGAAGCCGTAGATGTACTAGTTCAGAATTTAGACAGTCTCTATAACGAGGTAAGTTTAGCCTCAATCGAAGCGCTTGGAGAAATTGGAGAGGTATCTTCGGTACCTGAATTACTCGATATTTTAAATATTGAAGATATTAGTTTCGAGTATTCAGATATCGATATGAAATTTCAAATAATGGATGCCGTTAAAAAAATTTATTTGAAGCATGAAAAAAACTCCTATGATACCTTGTATGATTATTTGAACATGCAAAACGATACGATTAGAGAGAGCGTCGCATTTATTTTAGGAGAGATTGGAAAAGACGAATTTGTGGCACATTTAATCAAATTATTGAACATAAGGAATGTAGATGTGAAAAAAAACGTTATCATTGCTTTGGGGAAAATCGGACATCTTGATGCATTAGATCATTTAGTGGAGGTTATTCAAAATAAAAAGGCTTACTGGCTCATTAAAAAAGTAACTACTGATGCTCTGTTTAATATTTTCCAACAAAATTGGTACAAGTTTGACAGCGACGATAAGGAGTTAAATAGGAGTTTAAACAAGAAGATTGCTACCATTATCGAGTATTTACGAGAAGAAGAAAAAGAAAATTATAAGGTAAAATTAGGTTTAATTAAACTCTTAGAAACTTTTGGAGATGAGAGAGCCTTGGATGCTCTGCTTAAAAGAGTTAATGATTTTCACCGTGTGGTGCGAATTCATGCCTCGAATGCTATTAAGAAGATAGAGGAACGATTAGAACTGCTAAACTCTGATTAAGTTCTAAAATAATATTTATACGTTTTTTATCTCAACTTTTATTTGTGAAATCTAAAAAGATATGTTTCTCTTAGAAGCGAATAACCTAGACTCTCCTCAAACGTGCTAATTCACAGTAAAAAATAACGATAATTTATTTTATGTAAGGAAAATCATTTAAAAGCTTAATTTATGATTTAATAAATTTTTTTATTGGGTAGCAATTAAATCATATAAGTATTAAAACATAAAACTAAAAACTAGTTTCAATAGCTAAATAGGAAAGAAGAAATGACTGAAAACCAAACTAATGATAATCAAGAATCTTCTCAGTATCAATATTCCTTTGATTATATTCAGAAGAAACTTGAAGGTAAAAAAGATAGCTATGGAATGCTAATGAAAGAGATCGTGCGCACAGGAATATGCACTGAATGTGGAACATGTGCCGCTGTGTGTCCCGTTTTAGAATGGGACCATATTCTTGGCCAACCTAAATTAGTGGGAAAGTGTACTGGGTGTGGAATTTGTTATAATCAATGTCCTCGTACTATTACCGATCCAATTCAGCTAATGGGTGAATTTAAAACAGGTTATGTGTCCAATACTAACATTCCTGAAGTCATTGGGGGGCAAGATGGCGGTACGGTAACTTCGCTATTATGTTATATGTTTGATGAACACTTAATTGATGCGGCAGTGGTCACCATGAAGAACCCAGATGATCCTTGGACGCCCGTAGCTCAAATAATCACTAGCAAAGATGATGCGATAAAAGCGTCTGGATCGATCTATAGTCACTCGCAAACTGTAGAGGCTCTTATGGATGCTATTCGTCAAGATTATAGATCAATAGCATTTGTCGGAACTCCGTGCAACATTGATGCTGTTGATAAAATGTTAAGTTCTCCAGCAGGAATGCTTAAATATTTTATGCGGGCTCATGTGCTAAAGATTGGTCTTTTTTGTATGGACTCATTCGCTCCAGAAGCGTTATATTCCTTTTTCAGAAAAGATGGCATCGATTTAGAAAAAGTTGTGAAAATGGACATCAATAAGGGCAAATTTCATATCTATTATGATCCCGATAAAGATCCTGTGAAATCATATACAATTAAACAATTAGACAAATTTAAATCATCAAGTTGTAATTTTTGCACTGATCTGACTGCAGAGCATGCTGATATATCTGTCGGTTCAGTCGGAAGTGGTCCAAATAAGAATACGGTTTTTGCAAGAACCGGAATTGGCGCAGAAATTATAGAGGATGCCGCAAATAAGGGATATTTAACCATTGAACCCTTCAATGCAATCAACCTTAACTCCGTTCTATTTTTGGCAAAGCTAAAAAAGGTCTCCCAATATAACATCCAAAAGCGTAAAGTATTCATCGTTAAAGATACTTCTGAAGAAGAACCTCGCATCCGAACTGAACCAGAAGTGGATCAATCAAAAGTGACTCCTGAGTTAGGAGTGCGGAAATTTGTGAGCGTAAAAAAAGATATTGATGAGGAGAATAAAACACTTACCATCTCAATAACCAATACCGTTGGATATGTACTGGATGATTTGAGGATACGAGTGGTAACTGTAGAAGACCTATTTGAAAAACGACCGTGGGTTACGACAATAAATGAATTATTTCCTTACGAATCAATTGAGATTGATTATCCTTTAGAAGAGAAGGATGGCGAAATTATATATGGAAACGTTTTAGTTGAAGCCTTAACCGATGACTTTGGAAAAATCTACTCAAAAACTTTTAAGTTAGCACCGAAAGAATAATAATATTTAAAAATTTTTTAATAAAGTTAAATGAAATAATGTATTATAAAATAATATAAAATGAAAAAAAGGAGATAGATTGAATTGAAAATTTCACTTGTAGGATTATCTGGTTGTGGGAAGACATCTCTATATTCTGTAGCGTTTGCAGAAAAGAGTCCCGAAGATACCAAAAAATTTAGCCCTACTATTTTATATGAAACTCGTCGACATCCATTTCTAGGATTACAGGTTGGTATATTCGATTTCGGAGGTCAAGAGCAATATAGAAAGGAATATATGGAAAAACCCGAAGTATTTAGAGGTACCGATATTTTGATTCCTATCGTGGATTTACATGATCCTGATTCCTTTGAACAAGCTAGAGAATATTTTGAGGGTTTGCTTGACATTTACCGAAAAAATAACGAAAAACCCAAGATCTTTCTTTTCCTTCACAAATATGACGTTGAAAATTATCAGAAAGAACTTCTTGATACAAATGTCAAAGCAGCAAAAGACATCTTACTTGATTTGTTCAAGGATTATGATTTTGATTTTAAATTGACCAGTATTTACTTGCAAGACGAACTTGCAAAAATTTTCCGAGATATTTTAATTTCTTCCTATGCAGAGCTTAAAACTCACGTGGAAAAGGCAGAAAAGAAATTGGAAGAAATTAATGCAAAAATCATCATATCCGATGTATCGGGTAATGTAATTGTCCACAATGTGCAAGGAGTAAGTAGTGGGTTAACACTAAGAGGAGATTTAAGAGATTTCATTAATGCGTGCAATACCGTTCGAGAAAATATGTTTATGTCAGATTCTGCAGAATTTAAAGGAAGAAACGAGGATGGGAAAGAGATTGAATTATATATCTTTAAGTATATCATTTCCATCTTGGTCATGAAATCGGGCGAAATTGATCGCGATTCTCAGGATAAGCTAAATACCCTACTCAATGATATGAAGCTTTTTGCAGATTTAATCATTTCAGCTCATACAGAGTAGATTCTAATCAGAAAAATTTTTTATATCTTTTTCTTTAACCAATACCCAAATCTAAGTATAAAATAGACGATAAAGCTCATCATAATATTTTGCCAGCTGAGAAATTACATCTGGATTACCTTGTTGAAGATAATAAGTAATATAGTTAGATAATCCCTCTGGATCCTTTATCCATTCTAAGAATGCTTCAACTTCTGCTTTTAGTATCGGATCAACATGGATCTCCCCGACTTTAGTAAGACTCTCATAAGTCTGAGTTAAATCTCCCTTTTCTGTATCAACTTCCGTCTCAATAAATGCTGATTTTGTACCCTGTGACAACATTGCTGCTGCTCTCGCTAGCGCAGGATATGCTAAGTGATACCAGCCCTTCGCTTTTGGACTAACGTGCGCTACCAAATATTTATCTCCATCGGGTGTGGCAGCCCCTATCAGATGCCCCTTTTTATGTCGGTTGGTGGCAATAAAACGTTCTGGTTCCATTTGTACAACTGAATAACGAATAGAATCGACAGTGACTGAGTGAGCAGAGTTACTCGCCCAAGAAGCTAATAGACTTTTAATATCACCTTTAATGTTCCATTTTTTCGTTGAATATAATAATTTGCCACTATTATTTATGATAGCTACTGATTTTGCGTCCTTATAATGCTTTTGTAATTTACTTACCACGCTTTTAAAGTTTGCCATCGTCTTTATCTCTCTATATTCGTGTTCTATTTATTCAAATCTATCCAATTATCAATCTTTTCCAATAATTCATATTTTTCTTTAGAACTCATTCCCTTATTAAGAGGTCCCCGTTGATAAATATTTGCCAACTTACTCATGTCCCATAAAAAGTTTTGATGTAATACCATCGATTTGATATAATCGCGTCCTATCGCAAATGCTTCGCCAATTGAGCGGATATCATAATCTTCTTCAACAATAGTTTTTAATGTCGATAAGATATCAATGATATTATTCATTGGTATAGGGGGTAGTTGTTTTATTTTAACTGTGGGACGCTCAAGGAATCTCGGTTCAAAATGCTCTCTTTTAGGCTCCACTTTTATTCCTTGTTTTTCAATACTTTTAGGATGATAAAGTTTATCTTGTATTACCTTTGCTCCATCTTCTAATTCTTTTTTGGTTTGTTGTTTAAACTGCTCTGGCCAATTGACAATTACATCGAGATATTTATTTCCTGATTGTAAAATCGCGTTCTTTTTGTATTTTATATCAGAATCCGGTGCTTGATAGTATGGTACATTAGGGATCTTTATCTTTAACCAGATATTAGCTTGCTCAATTAGAGAATAAAGATGCATTGGGTCAAATTGAATCGTAGAATAGACGTTCTTTAAGATATTGATGTTTTCATTAATTTGTTGAATATCTTCATCGGAAAAATGTTCAATTAGAAAACGATATAACCGCAACGAGATTTTATTCAAGCCCGCAGTGGGTTCTAAGTACTTCACCTTAAGTTTCGTTTTCATCGCATCAGAAATTAAGATTGTGTTGAAATAATCCCAATGCGAGCATAACAACATATGATTTGTTTTTTGAATCTGGAAAGTTTTAGGATCTTTGATTTTTTCCATAAAATCCAAAATAACATCCTTATAGGGTATAAATAGATTTCGCATTAGAGTCCCTTGGATGAATGTCTGTTTACTAGATGGCTTCCGCGACAAGTCAATGGGCACTTTTACTACATCTTCAGCGATTACCACATCAGGATCATTCTGTAAGGTTAAATCTCTCGATGTTGCTAAACGATCATAAACAAAATCAGAAAGCATTAAACCCGTTAAAATTCTACTGTCCGTAATATATCTTCCTGATTGAATCTCAAATTTTGTATAATAATATCCTAAACCTAAAATATAATAGATTAACCCTTTAGGAGTATGAACAAGGCGTTCCATCCCACCAAAAAAGATTACAATATCTTCAGAAATTCTTATAACATTATGATTAGCATAATTTCCTAACGTTGGATAGCCCAGAAGCTTCCCCCAACTAGGAATTACTAAAAATATATTATTTTTAATCAGATCTCCTTTAAATATTGCAGCTACCATCGATTTTGATTGGAATCTTTTTTTTTTAAGTATTCTATACACATATGAAAAAAATTGTATTTAAATATGTAGATCGCTCATCTGGATCCTAAATCTTGCATATATCCTTAATATGATGCAAATACTTAATTCTCATTCGAAAAGTAAAAGCCCATTTTTCCACTTTCATCTAAGTTCCACCAAATGCATAAAAGTTTCATCAATGATCTATAAGTAGAGAATTTTCATAGAGTAACTTAATTACAATCAATAAATATTTGGTAATAGAAATGTCAGATGACGAATTAAAGAGAATGTGGTCCGAATTTGGAAAAAATATGCATACTGTGGGTTTAATGATGGCCTTATCATTTGTTGTCGGAGTTACTGGGATAGTTGCACTAATATTTGTCTTTATTGCTATTGGAAATTTGAAGCGTATCAATTTTTATCTTAAAGACAATCGATTAGAAGATTTTAGATCAAAATATATCCAAGCTTTCGTTCTTCGGATGGTCGGAGTGTTAATTATGGTGGGCGGTCTCGTAGGAATGATCTTTACTGGATTCTTTGGAGATGACTGGATGTTCCTTTTTGCTCCTATTGTAATTGGATTAATAATTGTAATAGCAGGGGGAGCTCTTGAAATGAAGGCGTGGGATATCTTAAAATCATTCTTTGAAGACCAAGGGAACTATTTTCCCGCTATTTTACATAGGGATTTAGTGGATGGATGCAATAATTTAAAAACTGCAGCCTTAATGTATTTACTTAGTTTCTTAATTATTACATTATTAATTGGCATTATTTTCCAAATTATGGGATATTTCAAATTAGCAAAGCTGAAGGATCTAATTGCGCCCTACTATCAAACAACACCTGCTGCCCCAGTTCAAACTCAGACACCAACTCCACCGGTCCAATCGAATCCTAATTCAAATGCCCCCAAGTATTGTCCCAATTGCGGTGCTGAGGTAAAAGGAACCGGGAAATTTTGCGCTGAATGCGGGTCTCCGTTGACTTAATTATAAAGGAGGCTTTTTTCTTATTTTCTAAATCTTTCTTCTTATTTTTTTACTTTTTTATTATTTTCTTACATCAAATAATATCGATATAAATAAAAATTCAATTTATTTGTTAGATTTACTTCAAAAGTTATTAATTTTCTTGTACAAATATGTCTTGGAGTGTAACGTTAATAAGTTTTTATACTAGTACCACGAATTTAATTATAATCAACTTAATTATAATAAAAATGATACAAAAATGTCTGAAATCGATCTAAATCATGAGTTTTATAAGTTCGGTAAAAATGTCCAAATTGTAGCGGGTTGCACGATACTTGGCATCATCCCGTATGTTTCATTTTTAGCAGGGTTCGGACAGTTAATATTCACATTTCTTGCACTGAGTAATATCAAGAATGTGATTTTTAAAACAAACAATAGGTTCTTATATGAATTTCGATCTAAATTTACTTCTGCATTTATATTAAGATTCTTTGGAATGTTCTTTGTATATGGAGGGTTGATAGGCTTTTTATCGGCACTGATATATGCAGGACTCGAGAATGCCTTATATGTCTTAATTGCGGTAGGGTTAGGATTTGTGTTATTGTTAATTAGCGGTATTCTTGAAATGGGTGCTTGGAATAATTTTAAAAAATATTTAGAGGAAACGAAAGGAACTTTTCCAGAGATGATAACTACAGAAGCGATTGAAGGAAGTGAAAAATTACATCAGGGAGCTTTAATGTTTGTTTTAGGCTTCTTAATTGTTACTTTAGTCGTAGGGACAATCCTGCAATTGATGGGATATTTAAAACTTGCAAAATTTAATCAGTTAGGGAGTTCTAGTACTAAAGGTAATTAAGATTAGTTGCGTGGATAACGATTTATCTCAATTACTAACTATCTAGTGAGGAGTAGAACATTCCTCTTTTTTTTTTCCATTATTTTGGGATGTAATATTCAAATTCTCATGATTCCATTGTTTTATATAACAATAGAAGATTTTTGATGAAAAACCAATAGCATTAAACGAATGACTAAGATAATAAGTGATTTTTTTTTGCTTAATTCTGAAAATAAGCAAGGTTAAATTGGAAAGATATTAACTCCTTAATAAAAACCTGTGTTATATGGCTATGCTCCCAATAATATGAATATATGGGTTAAAAATGCTAATTTTTAAGAAGGGTTTGAAATTTTTCTTCCTATACTCCTATGAAAAAGATTTGTAAATGGTATTACTGCTGTCCGATAAAGTTTTACGTGGATAGGGGTAAATTGGATAAAAAATGGGTCGAAAATTATTGCTTAGTTGATAATCATGATTGCATTCGGTATCAAATGGAGGAAAAGGGGCAATATCATCCCGACAATATGCTTCCGGATGGCACTATCAAGGAAGATTTAGATTAACTTGTTCGCATCCTCATTTTGTTCCCTAATCATATTTTATAAACGGTTTGATCTGTTTTGTAAAAAATGAATATCGCAAATTACTCACAAATAAATTTATTTGATCTCAAAAATGTATCATGAGAGTACAATCAAGTTTTTGTCGTACTATATATGTGTAAAAACATAGGTTTTGAAAAAGTTTAAAACAGAGTAATTCAGTTAATTATTTGAATTTACATTAATAACGCTTTGATGTAAAATGACTGACCACAAATCGGAAAAAAATTCGGAAATATGGCTAAAATATTGCGAAGATTGCATCAAATCGAAGTTAACTAAAAACGGCGACTCAGTTTCTAATCCACCATCTTCACATGGTGATAAAAATCCCTCATAATTAATGAAGGAAAAAATCTGATACAATATTTCCTTTCTTCTTTTTTATAGCAAAGTAGTTGATTGATAAGGTGGATTTTTAGTTTTACTTCCAATGATCTCTCTCCCTCCCTCTTTCCTCAGTATATCGAAAAGTAATTTATAATTTTTTATAAAATCAATCATAGTATTTCTCTTAAGATATAACGCTTTGATGTGGACATTAAAAAATGAATTCAAAAGAACGCGTTAAAGCAGCGTTGAAGTTTAACGATCCCGATAAAATCCCTGTCTTCAATATGGTAAGTGGTGACATCTTTCCACTACCCATTACTCATTCTAAAAATTGGAAACCAGGATGGAATGACAATGAAGAGGGATTATTTCCTTACATTCGGGGATTCTACGATTGGGATCGACCCGAATGGGCAAGAAAAAATCCTAACTATGAGGGGTATAATTGGAAAAAAATACCCCATGAAGAGATAGATGAATTTGGATGTATCTGGAATTTGAAAGGTGGGGATAAAGATAAAGGACATCCAGGAAGACCCTCTCTTCGTAGTTGGAACGATTTTGACGATTACTTTGCTAAATATACTCCCGATGCAAGCGATAAGACACGCTATGAGTCTGCCATCAAGCTTCAAAATAATCTTAGCGAAGAAAAGTATATTACTCTCCATTTAAATTGCAATGGACCTTCTCAAATGATCTCTAATATGCGAGGTTTTGAAAGATATTTAGTGGATCATCGAAAGAATCCAGAGAAGCTCAAGAAAGCTTTGAAGATTGTTGCGAAATATCATGTAGATGTTGCAAAATATGCTCAAAAGTATGGGATTAAAGCAAACGGACTGTGGGTAGTGGATGATCTAGGTGCCCAAACAGGACCTTATTTTAGTCCCAAAACATTCAAGGAGATACATGAGGAATCCTATCGTTTTATTATCGATGGAGCTCATAAATTAGGTTTGGAGGTACATCACCACTGCTGTGGGAAGATAGATCCATTACTCACTTATTTAATCGAGTGGGGCTTGGATGCCATTGAATTAGACAGTCCTCGAATGAGTGGGTATCCTGATCTTAATAAGTACCGCGGAAAAATAATGTTCTGGGGGTGTGTGAACATTCAATCAATCTATACATTAGGTACTCCCGAGGAAGTTGAGAGAGAAGTCTGGCACATGATTCGAAATTTAGGGACGAAACACGGAGGGTATGGTGCGTATTTTTATGATAATCCTAAAGATTTAGGTGTCCCTCGAAAAAACATTAAAGCCTTTCAAAAAGGAGTGAATCGTTTTGGATCGTATTTAGAGATTCCCGAAGAGTGGTGGGAACATCCTGTTCCTGAAAATTGGCGCGATGATGTAGTTCCTCCCTTACCATCCAATAAGTTATGATAATTTTTTTCTCATTGGAATAAAAACTGGGAAAATATAGGCATCAATAACCTTAGAATAGTATTTGATGGTATCTCCTACCACCCACATAATCGTTGCCTTGGTAATTTGATTTTGCTTCATATCCCATAAGGCCCATTTTAAAAGTTCTTTCCCAACTCCTTTGCCACGGAGTGACTGCAATACCCCCGTCGGACCGAAAGAACCTGGAAATAATTGACTATGGCTCGACCAGCCAATAATCTTACTTTGAGTGTCTTTTGCTACAAAAGTGGTTGGTGGATGATATTGAAAAGTAAGTGCAACTTCTTCTGCCCATGTTCCACCCGGAAAGTTTGCTTTCACGAAATCAAGCAAATTTTGAAAATCATTTTTCCTAATTCTTACGAAGGAATACTCTCCGTAGCTTTTTTTTGGACTTATTTCTAATTTTTTAAGATTTACAGTAAGATTTTGTCGCATTCTCAAGGTGCGAAATTTGTACTTTTTTAAGAAAAAAAAGAGGCTTGTATGGCGTAAATCTACTCCCGGTTGCCAATAGTTCGGGATAGAATCCCCATAAGATATAATTTTTGCTCCTTTCAAGCGAGCTCTTGAGATTAGTTCATTAAGTAGCTGGGTGCCAATCCCTTTTCGCTGAGATTCCTTATCCACTAAACACGCTTTCAGATAACAACATTTTCCTGAGATGCTGGATCGGATAACGGCGATAAAAGCTGCAATTATTTCTCGTGTATCCTCACTTTCTACGATGAAAGTAAGCTCAGGGTCAAAATCTTCGTCTTGTAAAGTTCCTTGCTTAAAGTATTCAAAAGGAATTAACGACGTAATCCTATTTCTTTTAAACAAATTATAAACGTTTTTTAAATTATCTGAATCTAAGGTAATATAATTCATAATCAATAATATTAGGACGTTAATTACAATATCTTTAAAATATCTTCCAGATTTCCTTGATAAGATGGTTCAAGGATACTTTGAGTTAGATCTGTATTTGAGCTTTCCACAAGGAAGGTAGGACACCCAATCTTTGCGGCGACCATATCTTTTGCCTCATCTCCGACCATTAAACAATGTTCCGGGGGAATTCCTAAGAAATCAATAATTTCTTCATAATACATAAGATTTGGCTTGTTTGCACGTGAATTTTCTATATGAGTGATCAATGCAAAATTAAAGTCACCTACTCCAGCCCAATCAAGTCTCTGTTTTATTGCAGTCAAAGGCAGGACGGGTGTTGTAGCTACAACGGCCTTTAAATTTTTCTCGAACACATGTTGGACTACATGACGAGCACTTTCTTTTTTTTTAGTAAACTTCTTAAGTTCTACAAATTTAGTCTCATAAAACTCATCAAAATAAGGTTGTATTTCTTCCCGTGTGAATCCTTCCAGCGGAAAGAAAATTTCAGCAAACCTTGAATCATTGGTTTGAGTCCCATCATTATTATTTACAGCTTCAGAAGCTTTTAATAACTTTGATATTACCTTTTTTTGTGGAACCAAATGAGCTATACTTTCCGATAGGAGTTTTAAATACCCAGGGATGAACTTTTTTAAATCTACATCAATTAATGTGCCATCTAAATCGAATAAGACCGCTTTTATAGTATGATTTTGTTTCACGTGTATCAATTTACCATAGAATGCTATTATTATATAAAAGATGCGATTAAAATTATAGGTTTCGAATCTCGTAAAAAAAATTTCTTAAACCCGAAACTATATCAAGAGATCAAAACTTTAACCTTAATTAATTTAATATTGATTTGAGATTACGAAAGTATTAAGTAATCATTAGAATTAACCTAAGGGAATAATAAAAAATATTTATTAAATTCTATATTAATTATAAATATAATAATCTCTCAATAGTTTTATAGCACATGAAATTAGAACTTAGCGATCTAAACGATGGGTCGGTTTATGTAGGCGAAAAATTAAATGTAAGGACTAAGTTCCATTTTGATGAGGACACATCAATATTATGGTCTGGAGTTCGATTACTTGCGCACTCTCCATGCTTAAAAGAAATTCAAATTGCCAAGAGTGAGATTTTTTCAAAAGGGAGTTTTGAGGCAGGCGAGTATTATCGCGATCGGGCTTTATTGATAAATACTAATGTGGTCCCAACCATTAAGAGTCGTAATTTAAATTATGAAGTCCAACTCACTCTACGACAACCCCACCCACTTAATCCTGAGGAGGATGACCTCTTAATCCATAAAACTCATGAGATTTTTATTAAAACTAAAGAATCTGGAACTCTGAATAAAAAACCGAATCCCATATCATTTTCGATGTCGGGGTTAAATTTAATGATCTCGAAAGATATTTTTAAACCGGGAGAAACAATTAAAATTAATTTTACTTCAGAGGTTATAAAGCAAATCGAAATCAGATTGCTCCAGGAGGCTAATGTAATCTGTTATTGCGAGGCATACGGTCAGAATTGCCGTAAAGTTGAGGAATTACCTCCTGCCATAGCGGGGGATGCCAAAACTTCCGATATCGATAAAGGATATCTCTTATTGAAGGTGCCAGAAATCGCAGAACCGACACATAATTATTTATGGGAACCGAAAGAGAAAGAAAATTGGGGATTTAATTTTGGAGACTATTCCAAATGGTTCTTACAAGTATTAGCCAAACCTAAGACGGGACGAGAGCTAATCAAGTTTGACATTCCCATTACGATCACTTCTTCACCAATTACCGATAAGAAGGAGGATATTGATTTATTTTCGAAAGCATCGGGAAGTGCTCCATCCTTGTTTGAAGGCGTTTCCTCGAAATTTCAGAAGATTTATAAAATTGTCTCCATTGATTCCGATTTAGAAAAATATCGGCTTCGGATTAAAAATATCTCAAAAGATAAACTTGAAGGAGTAACTGTTAAGCTGATTGGGCTACAAGAAGCTTTATTTGAATCCGCACCTGTTATAAGTGGCTTTAAGGAGTGGGATGTTGGCGAGGAAAAAGAAGTAGAATACCCCTCAAAACAAAATATCTCTGCTTTAATCTCTATCATTGAGGATAATTCTCAGAGATCCATCAGAATCCAATCACCATTATCTTCGGATTTCTTTTAAATATTAGAATCATATTTTGTTGATGATGCATGAAAAAATCTGAAATGCTAAATTTTTTTTTTGAAGATCCCAAATCAAAAACCATTACACGACAAATAGATAATAATAAGCTCCAATACTTCTATTTTAAGGAAGATTTTAATATTTTCACTGAGGACAATGAAATCTTAAATTGCTGTGTATTAAAAGGAGATTGTGAACTAAAGTTTCAAAATGAAATCTTTAAATTGCATCCATTTGATATCTTTTTCTTACCACCAAATCGAGAAGTGAATATCCGTTTAACATCAAAGAAGGAACACAAACATAAAATATGTCTCTATTATAGCCGTGTTGAAGACCCTGTTACCGCAGAATTTGAACTGCAAAGATTTTCCTTAGATAAATTTGTTCCTAGAGGGGAATTCGGTTCAGAAAGAAGAATGGCAACCTATAGAACCGTATGGACCACTATTCAGAATGGCTATTTCATGTCGGGATTTACCAATATCCCTACTAAAGCATTAAAACAGGGAGTTGTGACAAGTGTCAATATCGAAACAGAATCGGCTGACGATAAAGAGATTTTTCCACATATTCATCCAGAATTCCCTGAAGTTTACATTTTTTGTATAGATGATGAAAAATACGCGATCACTCAATACTTAATTGATGAACAAGGAAATTCAGTATGTCAAGATATCACAGACGGAGGCGGAGTCTTCTTTCCTGGAAATCTGGGACATATGAATTTTGCTAAGCCATTTGGTAAGAAAATTAAATATTGTATGTATCTTTGGTATATCTCAACTTTAGGGAGGGTAAAAAAAATCTTCCCTAAAACTTTGCGAATCTAAAGCTATTTAATCTTATTAACATATTTGAATAATAAAATTAGACAAAATCATCCAAATTTATAAAGTTCTGGTTAATTTCCTAAATTGAACTCATATGATTTGCATTTGATATGATATAATATTACCAGATTAGTTTAAATTTCTCAATTTTTATTACAATATTATTCATTTATCTGATTAATTCGAAAAGATAAAATGATCAAATATTATAAGAATTGATTAATTCAACAAATTACAACAAAACAGAGTTTTTCTTAATGAAAAATACTCAAAAAAGAAATGTTTTGACAATTCTCGGGTATATAGTAATTCTCTTGATTAGTTCTAATTATTATCTAACTATTTCTTTTGATTCATTTTTTCTAGAAAATGCTAAATTCGATATCTACTCACTAACTACTAATGACTACTGGAATTTAATGGGGACGCCAATATCGATAGATGATACAATATCGAATAAAAATTGGTCCTATACTGCTGATAATTACGATTGGTGTTCGGGATCTGGCACTTGGAATGATCCATATATAATTGAAAACGTCACCATTAATGGGCAAAATACTAACACATGTATTGAAATAAAGAATTCAAACGCCTATTTTATAATTCGCAACTGCACACTTTATAATTCAAGCTCAGATTATCAACACGCGGCAATTAAATTGGATCATGTAAATAATGGAAAAGTCATTAATAATACATGTTTGTATAATTATTATTCTGGAATTTTCCTGTTGTCCAGCGATAATAATTCAATTTTAGAAAATAACGCACATTATAATGAAAAGGGTATACACAGTTTTTTTAGCGACAACAACACCATCTCAGGTAATATCGCAAACAATAATGAAATTGCAATTTCTATATATTTTAGCGATATACATTATGTTAGAGGAAATATAGCTAATAACTGCGCGACTGGAATCTATTTACATGCAGCAAATGCTAACACATTATTAGATAATGTTTTAAATAATCATAAAATAGCAATCTCATTTAATGGGGATAATTATGACAATTACGCTTCAGGTAATTTAATGGATCTATGCAGCATCGATATTGCTGGGGATTTAATCGAAGAATATAGTACAAATACTATAGATTCAACTAATTTAGTTAATAACAAACCTGTCTATGATTACATTAACGTTGAAGCCCTGACTCCAGATGAATTTATAAATGCTGGACAAGTAATATTAATAAATTGCTCTCATTCAATCATTTCAGGGGTAAATACATCCTTAGGAACACTAGGCATTTCATTATTTTTTTCTGATTATAATGAGATTTCTAATAATTTTGCATCTAATAATTCTGACTATGGGATTTATTTACATGAGAGTAATAACAATTATATATTCAATAACACCGCTAATAATAATACTAATCGAGGAATTGTTTTAGGGAACAGTAATCATAGCATAATAAAAGAAAATATCGCAAATGGTAATGGATATTTTGGCATCACCTTAGCATATAGCCAAAACAACACTTTAATGCAAAACACAGGAAATTATAACCAAGATTCAGGAATTGAAATATATTATAGCAATAATAACACAATAAATGATAATATGGTAACACGCAATAATAATGGAATATATTTGAGTGGATCTTCTAATAACTTAATTACAGAAAATACCGCAAATTATAATTCAGGGCATGGAATATGTATGTTTGGATGTGATTTCAATTATATTTCAGGCAATATCGCTAATATCAATAGCTATGGGGTTTATTTATACTCTAGTGATAATAACACAATAACCTTTAACACCCTTTATAGAAATTCTATTGATTGTATAAGAGAGTTAGATTGTATAGGTAACATAATCGAACATAATCAATGTGCTCCAGTTGAAATTATTCCCAATATTCCTGGATATACTTTATATGTCTTACTATTATCCTTAATGGGATTAATTTTTCCTATAATAGTAAAAACTCGAAAAATAATAGAATTTCAATAATGAATTTTTTTTTTTTTTTTTTATTAAACGAAAACTATTTCTAAAGATAATTATTTCATAAAATAACTTAGAATAGATTATTTTAAATGATAAATGTGTTAGATTCTCACATTATTCATACCTTTTTGAATCCCAAGTCAGTTGCAGTTATAGGCGCTTCGAAAAATCCACTTAAAGGGGGTAATAGAATCGTAAACAATCTCGTTAATAATAAATTTAATGGAAAAGTGTATCCTATAAATCCGAATGCTGAAGGGGAAATTTATGGCCTTAAATTCGTACCATCAATACTAAATATCGAAGAGAATGTTGATATTGCGATTTTTTACGTCCCTAACCAGATGATTCCCGACTTACTTCGAGAGTGTATTCAAAAAGGTATAAAAGGTGCGATTATTGAAGCATCCGGTTTTGAGGAAGTTGGTGAGATAGGACTCCATCTTCGGGATGAGATAAAAGAAATCACGGATGATTTCCAAAAAGTTCACATTGTGGGACCGAACTGTATGGGATTGACGCGAATAGATGGGGATAGTAAATCTGAAAATAAAGGAGGTTTTTTCAGTAGTTTTGGGGTATTTTCTCATTATTATAGAGGAAATATAGCAATTATCAGTCAATCAGGGATGCTCAACGGAGGTTATTTAATGCATATCTTTTCTTCATATCCAAAGATCGGTTTTCGATACTCCATCTCAATAGGAAATAAAATGGATTTAGGAGAAAATGAGTTTTTGGAATATTTAATTGATGATCCCACAGTTAATGTCATTGCAGTTTATTTGGAATCCTTTAAAGAGCCGAGAAGATTTCTTGAATTATGTAATAAGGCAAGAGTGAGACAAAATAAGACGATTATCTTAGTGAAAGGGGGCATTTCACAGTTAGGGCAAAAAGCAGCACACAGTCATACAGGAACCCTAGCAGAAAACGAAAGACTTATCAATGCACTTATTAAGCAAGCCGGGGTAATTCAAGCAAATAGTTTCCATGAGTTATTCCAATATGCTCGTACATTTTCGATGATATATACCACGAAGAAAAAGTTTCCTGTGAAGGGGAATGCCTCGATGATTGCTGGTTCTGGCGGAGCAGGCACCATTACCGCAGATCTAACCCATAAACACAATCTTGACTTTCCACTTCTAACTAAAGAAAGCTATGAAGTTTTATTAGATGTATTTCCCGAATGGATGCCACCAAATAAATTCTCATTAGTCGATATTTGGCCCGCTATGGAAAAAGCTATGATGAATAATGTGAATCCTCAAAAAGTTACAGCGAGGGTTTATAAAGCATTAATTAATGATGATAAAATCGAAGGCGTGTTTAATATGTTATTTTGCAGCAAATTGTACCGAGAATTTAATGATTTAACGGATATTATAGAACTACTTAGAAACAACCCTAAACCATTCTTCTTTTGGTTAATTGGTGATAAAAGAGAGGTAGAAAAGACCTCACGTTTTTTGAGTGAGCATGATATCCCCGATTTTCCAAGTTTAGAAGATATGGTTAAAAATTTTGAGATCTTAGTTCAAGAAGCAAAAAATAAAAACAACTTTAAAAGCTCAGATACAATTCAGAGCTAATGAATTTTAATCGATTCATTTTTAATTTTTGGGGATATTTTTGATGCCTTATTCTTTATGAATAGAGATCTAAAAAAATCCAAATTGTTTATAGAATGCGGTAATAAATTTAGAAGCGTCCCTCCTGCTTTTAGATAATATAACCTTGGAATCAATCCAATAGGATCTTCATAACTCTTGACCAAATTCATAACTCTGTGCCACTGTTGTCCAGCTTTAAAATTAATATTATAGGAAAATTCCGAATAAATGATATCCAAATTTAGGAATAACGATACTTCTTTCTTAACCTTATAAAGATATTGAAGTTGGATCATCATCTGCTTTTTTAATGAATCATATTCCAAACTTCTTTTATTTTTGAGAAGTGTATATATGGCCCCCAAGACCACTACAGATCGATCATTATGAATAACCCAGTTTAAAGGAACCAGAGAACGTTTTGGAAATAATTCCGAAATATGTTTAACCGTAGAAGCCCTCACGGAAGGGTTTTCATCAGATAAGAGCGTATTTTCAAGAACCTTGAACAACTTTATGGTTTTTAACCCCAATTTCCCCATAACTTCAATACATTCCCTTCTTTGCTGAATATTATCGCACTTTTCTAAAACCGAGATAAGTATATCAGTAGCGGCGTCTAAACTTATGTTATTTTGAAGGATATTTTTATAAATCGTTATTGGCAATATAGTTCTATTCATTTATTTTCTCGTTGTATTTGTTTTAGGATGAATGGAATAATTAGGTACCTTATTGAATACATAGTAACTCGTATCTTATAATTCTACCTATAGCGTGAAGGATCTATAAAAGAAGAAATGAATCGCAACTAATGTATCGCTGAAATTAATTGGTTCTTATACAGTTGACCAAATATTAAACTTAGAATCTCTTCAAAAGAGTCTAGGATTCCTTCTCCATTAAGTGCGATCGTATATTTTATGGCTATATTTTTATGTCTGTAATAGTTAATTTGGTCGAGGAAACGTTTTGGGTTATATTTTTCGTCTAAATCCTGTTTATTAAAAGCCAATATTTTTGGAATGTCTTGCAACTCCCCCTCATAAAACGAACATAATTCATTCCAAGAGGTTAAAGTCCGCTCAAAAGCCTTTCTTTGAGAATCTGCAACAAAGATTATGCCATCTATTGCTTGTAATGTGATTGGGCGCGTTACAACATAGAAGTCTTGCCCTGTAGTGCTATATACGTGTATTTTTAATAGCCATTGTTCATTCTGAAAAGAAATATGTCCATAATCGAAAAATAGGGTCCTTCGAACCGAACTTTCTATAGATTCTATCTCCTCTTCCAATCCAAAATGTTTAAAAAGCGCTTTAATCGAAGTGGTCTTACCAGACAAGGCAGGACCATAAAATACAATTTTAAGCTGGAGTTTCTTTTCTAAAAAATCAATAATCATGATAGTCGATAGGTTTTTTTTAGTTATTTTAAAAATAAGTTTATAAAAGACTACTTTTTCTGAAAGCCAGAATAAGCTGTAGTAACTAGATAAAGTGGTAGATTAATAATAATTAGTCATCCACAATTATCCCAAATTATAATCGCTTACCATTTTCTATCCAATAAGAAAGCCCTACTTCTTGTATAGCTTTTAGGATTTCTATACATGAATCACCGCGAAGGCTTTCAAGTGTTTTTAACACTTTTCATACTGTTCTTAAGAAAAAAAGAAACCCATCTTTAAATGAATATAGGTATAAAATAATTTGATAAATCAGTGTGAAGAATAACTAATATGAACAATATTTATAATACTAGTTTATCTTCTTCCACCCTACATGTTAAAAGTGAACGTAAAACCAATATTTCAATTTCTCGTTTTAATGTGCCAATATCTATTTCTAAGGATTCTTCTTTTTTCAGTAATTCTAAAAGTTCTTCAAAAAAGATCTCCTTTTTCTTATTGGAAAGACTGAAAATGAACTTTAATATTAGTTGCTGATTATAAAGTGAGTGTACATTTGAATCAAGTTGATATAGTTTATGGGTTAAATTATAATTAAAATCACTTTGCTTATCAATCGTTTTCAGTTTATCTAGTATGATTATAGCCTTTTTATAATCTTCCTTAAGCATTAACTCTTGTACTTCATTGAGTTTTTCAATAAAATCCTGTGAAGAAACCTCAGTCATAGTTATATAAATTAGTGATTCATTGTTTTTTTAATTTATTAGTCTTTCACGGTTATCAGTTGCCAGAAATAATATCTTCCTCCCTCAATTCTTTAAAATATTATCAAACGGTTTTTATAGGATTTTTTATTTGTAATTATTAGAATTAAATATAAAGAGGATTTAAAATGGACAAAGAAAAAGTAAAGCAGGTAATAGAAAAGATCAGGCCTCAATTACAGATGGATGGCGGAGACATTGAGCTAATAAGTGTTGAAGATGATGGTACTGTAAGAGTTAGACTTTTGGGGCATTGTGCTGGATGTATGCACGCACAACAAACTTTAACTTATGGAGTGGAAAGAGCTCTAAAACAGTTCGTTCCAGAAGTTAAACAAGTTGTAAATATGATATAGTAAAGCCAAATATTTTTTTTCTACCTAATTATTAGTTTTATTTAATATCATTTTCACTTAATAATCTCAGATAGATGTTAATAAGTGATCGAATATGATAAAGATCATATCATATTAACTTTATTTTCGGAAAATTATGGATGAGAAAGACTTTCGTAAGTACCTCATTGAACAAAATGTCGATCAAAACTTAGTAAAAAGATATATGAATAGAATACATGAGTACAATAGTTATCTTGAAAATGAGCGTAAAACTCTGGAAGATATCAATCCAGATGAATTAATAAATTATACAGAGTATTTAGTTTCTTTCGATAAAGAGTTAGTTTTGGATTTTCTACGTGCTATAATTCACTTTGCTAATTTCACAAAAAATTATGATTTGATAACGAGCGTAATTGATATTTCTGAATCTTATAATGCTATGGATACACTTTTTTCAAGGATTGCAGAAATCCATGGTGAAGAAATTAGAGACGCGATTTTCAAAGAAATGCCTGTTCCCCCTGTAGGTGTCGATCCGGAAAAGAAACCAGAATATACAAAAGCTATATTACGTCGAGCAGAGGAAATACTCGGAGAAGATAATATCATAGAACTGCTTTCCCCATGTTTACATGGAAGGCCCCCAGATGATATACCAGGAGACAAAAAAAAACTAAAAGAACTGGGAATTGATAAGTTTTTAAAAGAAAAACATGAGGAGCTAGTGATTAGACTCCAAAAACACAGAGAGGAGGGAACGTTAGAATTCGCTCAGTACATAGATAATGAGATAATAGAGACTATTAGAAATGATAATATGTATGGTTTTGGGATCAGAGAAGGAAATACCATATACACTAAGAAAATTCCTTACCAATTTAGGAAATCCTTAGACACTCAAGAAGATAATTTAAAGCGGTTTTATATTTGCTACTGTCCTTGGGTACGGGGGGCAATGAAAGAGAACACGGTAGATGAAAGTTTACAGCATTTTTGTCATTGTAGTGCAGGTTGGTACAAATTATACTGGGATCAAATATTTGAACATTCAATCAAAGCTGAACCCGTAACCACTGCGCTTGATGGGTCATTGGAATGCAAGATCGCCGTACATATTCCTGAAGAAATATTAAAACCCTTTATTAAGTAAAAAAAAAAAGATTAATTAAGGAAGACCCGCTTTAGGGACTTCCACTTCCACATATTCAATACGACCTTGATCTCTAGTATGAGCAGAGGTTGCAATAAATAGAGTAGTGTTATTTTTACCACCTAACATGCACGCGTAGGCATCCGTTTCAACTTTTATTCTATGTGTTATTTTTCCTCCTTCTAAAACCCGAGCAACGCGATGTCTTCCCGGTGCAGCTACCCAAATTCCCCCCTCTTCATCGAGACATATGCCATCTGGAGCTAAAGACTTTAAATTAGCCCACACACGTCGATTATTGAGAGAGCCATCTACATTTATATCAAACGCAGTTAATCTTGCAGCAAAAGTTTCTCCTGTTATAAGAGTATTATCATCGGGAGTGATTACTGTGCCATTTGGAAATGCCATATTCTCAGCCACAATTTTAAAACTACCATCAGGAAACACTAAGATTAATTCTGCGGGAACAAATGTTGCATTATTGAAGTAATCAAAACCGAAATTACCGATATATGCTCTCCCTTTTTTATCGACGACTATCTCATTAAGATAAAACGTTGCATGGTCACTTAGATCGGCTACTTCTTTCACTCCGTCGTTATCAAGTCGGAGTAATTTTCGATCTTCCATTGATACAACCAGCAGTTTATCATCAGGGGTCCAGCCTAACCCTGAAACGCGACTCGACCTTTCAAGAATAACCTCCACTTTTCCATCCATATCAACCGTTAAAACCTTATGATCTTCCATATCGGAAAACCAAAGTTTCCCATCTTTCCATCGTGGACCCTCAGGAAATTTCAATCCATCAAGAAGAATTTCTGTTCTTAGAGTTGAACTTTTACTCATAATATGAGAAGGGAAGAGAAATATTTATAGATATCATGTCAATGAGAATTAATCAAATGCCAAAAAATTATAGGAGGGGAGTCATTTTTGCTTCTGAATATTTTTCGCAAAGTTAATTATCTTACATTAATTAATAACAAATTAAGAACTAAAGAAATTTTAAGAAAAATCATGACTGAGAACGAAAAAACAATCAACAAGAATGAAAAGAGTTCTGAAGAACAAGGTGCAAAAGCAAAACGTTTGAGAAAGAAAAAGGAGAAGCCTCGTCAACAATCTTTACAAGAAGCTTTGGGAATTGATGTGAAAGAAATACAAGACATTGAAGAAAAGTTATTCATCGCACGCTTTCTTGACTATTTTTCTGAGGATACCTTAGATTTCATTTATAAAGATAAAGGAACTGACCAGTATGTCAAGAAGGTAACTGATAAAGTTGCCAAACTAGATCAAGGAAATGAAGAAGATAAATTATTAAAGTTAAGTTTTGAAGACAAGAATCTTATAACAACCATCTATAATTTAAAAGCAAATGCCGAAAGTGTAGCCCAAAATAAGGGAATTAAGAGCTCTCCTGATAAAAGGCTAAGATGGTTAAGCTTAGCAGTGACCGTTCCTTTATTAGGTCTTGTTTTTATCTTATCATTTTTGAACATTGATATCATTTTCCTCTTTCCAATTTTATGTGTCTTCTGTATAATTCCTCAATTTCTAAGAGGGTATGTATTGAAAAAGTGGTTCGCCTTTAAGGAAGAAAATAAGAATGAGATCTATACTCAAAATCGCGAAGATATCATGCTAATCAAAAGCTTCATAGGAGATTTATTAAATAATATACGTGCTAAACTTCTGCAAGAAGAAGTACCCTTACAATTAATAAAATTTGTGCTCCATAGTCGCGATTATGAGAATTTGAAATTACTCAATACAAAAAATATTAGAGGATTGACACAGTATTATTATTCATTTGAATATCCAGAAGGGATGGAACCTTTTCCGATTCCTGAAAACTTAAAACAGTATGAGCAACCCGATTTTCAGGAGCCTCAGAAAGAGAAAACAGAAAAAAATTTCATTGTATTGACTGAATTGAAAGCAAAAGATGGGATTATTAAGAGTTTTGTTCCCACTCTTAGAGGAGATCTAGCTGAAAAAATAAATCAAGTTTTAAACGCGTCGCAATTTTCAGACTCTCCTAAAGAAGTAAATGAGATAATCCCAAACTACTCTAATGAAATGGCTATATACTGTTTGTGCGGTGAAATTGTAGAAATTGCAGATGTTCAAATAAGTAAGTGGAAAGATGAATTCGAATTTTACTTATTTGAAGGGAAAGAATGTAAATGTGGAGAAACAGTTTATGCGATTTCTTTAATGGACGAATCCACTTCAGTTCCAGAAGAATTAAAAGATATTTTCTTACGTTAAATTTTATTTTCTTTTTTTAATTTTAGAATAGTAATCATAAAGTAATCGAAAACCTCGAACTGCTCGCTCTACTTCATTATCAAAAGTGGGAATCTTTAATTCTGACGCTGATTTCATTACTCGTTTAGCTCCCTCGTGCTCTGCTTGGATAAGTATGGTTATGATAGGTTTTAATGGGTATTTCTCTTTTAATACCTTGAAAATACTAAAATCAAACTCTATTTCAATGAAAAATTCGAGCGCT
>SDNW01000072.1 GCA_004524725.1 Promethearchaeota archaeon | reverse complement strand
TCTAAATTCAAAGGGCTAAATCAGGGGATCAACTCAGCTAAAAAAAAAAAATATTTGAATCGAAATTTGAAAACATTAGTCAATCTGGCGAAACTTTACAACACTAATGGTAAAATTAAGTTATCATCATTAATGGAATTAGCCCGTGAAGAAGAAATTTATGATGATAAATTTTACACGCATTTTAATAGAGCTTGTTATTTGGGGTATTTAAAAAGGGATGCAAATGAAGTAAAATTCATTTCTGATTACGAATAACCAAGAAAAAAACGTTTATACTTTATCCTCTTTTTTCTTTTTGAAGAACATGTATACAAACATGATTAACGTAAGAATGACCGGGATTAATAAGGTCACCGGATTTTCTCCAGTTATTCTAAAAACATAATATGAGATAGTAAGAATACTTGCAAAAAAGGCAATAATTGAGCCATATTGTCCGGAAAAATTTTTTAATCTTCGGAAAAACATGTAGACTCTAAAATTCATTTTTTTAATCACTTCTAATTCTTTCTCATCCAATTCTTTTAAAACTTCAGGATTTTCATAATACAGCCCAATTCTCGGATCATATTTTCCTTGGAGCTTTCCAGCACTGATTAACGCGATTAGATGTTTTTGAATCTGTTGTTTTTTAATCTTCAATTCGTTTTGAAGGAATCCAATCGTTAAAAACTGATTTGCTACGGCTTTTATTGCCATATCAACATAAGACTTAATGATTAATTCTTCAAGTGACCTTACCTTTTCAGTTATAATTTCACTAAATTCTTTTAAAAATCGTTTGAAATCATCAATAAGATGGCGATTTTTAGTCTCAAAGTTTTTACTCTTTTTATTATAGTTTTTCACAATATTGTTATGAAACTTTTGAAACTCCTTTAATTCTAATTGAATGTATTTTTCTCTTTTTTTAACTTTTATATAAGCTCTTTTGAATTCCTGCGTTTCAATATAATCATCAACTTTTGTTTCTAAAGTTCCGAGTAATTGACTTAAACGAATTTTATGATTATTCATGTACTCAATATATTTAGTACGAAAAGTCTCATTTCGGATAAAACCGATCTCGTCGTCAATTTTTGCCAATTTGTCATGATACTGTTTAAGGAAAGAATTTTTTTTCTTAACCATAAATTCTCGTGCTTCCGTTTCAAACCTTTTTGCCCCATAGCTTTTGTTTGCAATAATTTTTATCTCATCTTGAAGTTTAGAATCTAATTTCATCAATTTATCCTCAAATTTGCTTTTTCGATTTATATAGAGTTCACTAAGCTTATCAAACGATTCAATCTTTTCAAAATCATCTTGAAATTTATGATAAAAGTTTTCTAGCTCCGCCGTAAGCTTATAATATTCCTCTCCAATATATTTCTGTAAATTAATAAAAAGTTTCAGATTTTCTTTAATGCTTTTAATGACCGTTTTATTATTTTCAATAAAATTATAGAAATTCTCTTTTATTTGCTGTACCTCGACTCGTGTTTGGTCAATATTTAATTGTGAAATCTTCTTTTCATATAAATCGAAATATTTATTTTCAAAATTCATTAAATCTTCGAGTCTATTTTGAATTTCTAAAACATTCACGTTCAAAGTATTATTCTTCACGCACGAGTCATATAAAGCAATGAATTTGCCGAGAGAATCTTGGATCTCTTTCATTAATTTACTTTCTACGTAATTCCTAAGCTCTATTCTTTTGTAATAATGCTCAGTATAAACAATTAGATACTTTTTATCCTCTACTAAAGACCCTTGAAGTTTAGAGATCTCTATTACCTCCTTTATTCTCGGAATTAGTGCTTTACATTTTAGATTCAGTTTATCAGCTAATTCTTTTAAATCTACTTTATCACTATTATTGGTATTTGCCCTTAGAATAATCTCATCAGTAATGATTCTATTTACAAATTCTTCTTTTAATTTTTGGATTTCATTTTTCATATACTCTACAAATTTTCCCCATTGCATAGTATAAATCATTTGCTCATCACTATCTTTGATTATCTCTTTAACCTCGCTATAATTATCAAAGAATTGTTTATTTTTATCGTCCAATTCTATTAAAATCTTATCAAAACCTTTAACAACTGAAGAAATAGACTTAAAATTCTTGTTATCCAAAAGGTTTTTGTAATCCACTAATTTTATTTTAAAGTTCTTTGTCTCTTCTGCAATAAACCCATCAAAACTTTCAATTTTCGCTTGATTTCGTTCTTCAACAACCTTATTTTTTAATGACTGAACTTGCTGAGATACGAGTTCAATAATATATTCTTCTAAACGCTCTAGTTTCTCTTGTAAATATTTATAGAGAAGAAATAATTTTTGTTTGAATTTGATCTCCTTTTTAACTCTCCTGGATAGATCTTTAATCTCTTCGGACTTATGAAGCAGTAAGTTCTCAGATTGTTCTTTAATTATATTAAAAGCGTCTTGAAAATTGTTTTCCTCTAATTTATCTTTAGCTGTAATTTGTATATTTTCTATCTCATTTTTGAGATTTCCCCCTATATTTATAATGTAATCATTAATCTCGTTGAAAAATTGAAAACCATCTGTATAATACCTTAAGGTACTATCGAATTCTTCTTTGAAAGCAATCCATTTATCAATGACACTTTTATGTTTCTTTACAATTTTTTTCTCTTTGGAATTGATCTGTTGAGAAATCTTATAAATTGCATGATCATACTTCTGTACGTTCTGTGAGATCTTTTCAAAGGCTTCGATTATTAGAAAGTATTTTTCATTACTATAACCTTTCTCAAATGAGTCACTAAAGTTAGTTCGAAATAAATCTAATTCCTTATTTACATTATCCCTAATTTCATTAATTTTATTGTCTAAATCCTCTAGGGTTTTATGATAAAGGGTGATTTCTTCCTTTTCACGTATCCGTTCATTCAGATATTTTTCAAGATCATTTAATCTTTTTTGAAGTATAGAATACGCTTTATTCCAACTTTGTATTTCTGATGCTAACGCTGCTTGGAGATTAATATATTTTAAATCTTCATTAAATGAACTTTCTATGTTTTCATTTAAGAAATCCGCTTCCATTAACGTGTTTCTTAAAATGTATCTCATCCGTTCTCGAGCATAATCAACCTCATCTAACAATAAATATGATTCAATTTCTTCTCTGATCTGAACAATTGCATTACTCAGCTTTAATCTCATATTATAAATATCATTTTTAATATCAGCGAGTTTCTCTTTTTCTTTAAAAACCTTTTCGGAGTCAATTTGCAAATCGGAAACTAAAATACTTTCTAAAAGATAATCTAAATAAAAGTAATATTTTTTTCTGAAGGCGAATCCACGCTTGGATCTAATCGCTCCCTTAAAAAAGTTCTTCTCTTTTAAATCTTTTATAATTGGGAAAATATCATCCCTTAATTTTACGGTCTCATCATGATCACTTGATTTATACTCTTTAAGTATATCTGACAAGGAAACTATGCTCTTTTTAAATAACTGGGAGTAGAATTTTTTGAGCACCCAGCTTTTACCTAAGGTGAGATTTTTTAAATAACTTTCAAATTGAGCTTTATTATCGATTATTTCCAAGTTGAAGTTGTAGCTTAGATTAATATATAAAATAACATCTTCAATTCCATAATTTAATCCAAAAGTTCTTCTAATCTGACCAATATCAATATAACTTTCTCTTTCTAATTGCTTAAAAATAACTCGCTCAATTTGTTCAATAAACTTACTCCATATTTGTGATAAAAGGATTGTTAACTTAGAAATCTGGGGTAAATCATCTACATTCCACTCTGCTCTCTCAGATAAAATTTCTGCTAACTTATGGGAAATAAAGGAGAAAATAGAAGTAGGGTTATATTCAATTAACCAAGAATAGTTTTTTAAGGTATATACAAGCCAAAACGTTTGAGATATATCTCCTAACTCTTGGTCAAAACTAAATCCCCCATCTGTGGTTTGATATTCGTAAAAAAACTGGATGTCTTTCTCGTGTACTTCACTATCCAAATCTAAATATTTTAAACATAATAAAGTATAGATTTGATTTGGATGGCGAATTTTTTCGTTTTGCAGGGAACGAAATTGCTCCTTAAACAGTCGGACATCAATACCTAAAAGCATAAATATTTCCAAAATATAATAAAGCATCTTAGAAGGATGAATTTCGTCGCAGATTGCACAATTTTTCTCATTACAATGTTTAAATCCATGATTGCTTTTGTGAGCATATAAAAAATTCTTTACTTTCCTAGTCACTTCATTTTCTCCTTTAGATGAGAGATAATTATT
This sequence comes from Promethearchaeota archaeon, assembly GCA_004524725.1. Lineage (GTDB taxonomy): Archaea > Asgardarchaeota > Lokiarchaeia > Sigyniarchaeales > SOKP01 > SOKP01. Next base: position 7,540 of record SDNW01000072.1, on the reverse strand, counting down.
AAGTAATCCTAGGATCTTTAAACTTCCAAGACCATAATACAGTGATATAATATCGGGGCTCTTCGTTGAATTTCGGGAAGGAATAAACCCTAATTGATCGCTCTCAATGATTTCTACTTCACAAGATTGAATATATTTATATAGAAAATCTTTCTTATCATCAATCTTTTCTTTTAGGAATTTCTGATGCAATAAAAACCAATATATCATCTCAAGCGATATCGAATCACTATGTTCTAATTCTGAATTCATCTTATTATAAAATAGCTGTACTTTACTATAATCGTTCAAGTAAAAACTCCCAATATCTCGACGATTAATAGCAAGAAAAGATTTGAATGGTTCCTTCTTGAATTCCGTTATATACGGATAAGCACTTTTATCCTCGACATTAATCAATCAAATAAAACCCCAAAAACTATTTTGATAATAATGAAAATTTTTGAATTTATTTTTTTGTACTTAATATTAATTTTGTTTGGTTACTAATTTTCAAAATCAACTAAAGATAACATATTTTTCAGAAAAAAAGAAAAGAGATAAAATTTAAACTGAATTTACAATGGCGGATCACTATTAAAACTCAAAGTCATATTAACACCCATATTATCGTATATCAATGGATTCTGAACAATTATTAGCGGTGCTTGGTTAAAGGGTATAAAGTTTATCGCAACATTATATGCGGTATTAATAGTTGCATTATTATCAAGGGCATCCCAGAATACATGAAAGAACCAAGATCCCGCCCATCCATCACCGTTGGCATTATTAATCCAATACCAAGAAGGTCGATTCGAAGAAGCGGTTACCATTATGCAATTAGGAATATCATACCAACTATTTCCCACATTTGGACCACTATTCAAAAAATTGCCACTAAAACAGCAATCCACATTAATCATCATCCTCGAACAAGTAATCTCCTTAACTAGATTATAAAACTCAAATTCTGTTATAAAACTATTATCTGCTTCAAAATGAAAAGTTGCGCTACCATTTGGAAAGATCTTATTTGACCCATGATCCACCATATAGATTATTAAATAATCATTAGGTTTTATTGAATTCGCAAACGATCCTTCAACTGAAACATCTAATTCTCTCTTAAAACGCGATGCGTTAACATCATCATCAAGGATATCAATAACTGCACCTACTGTATCATCTAAAATACCATCATTCCGATATATATTTACTAACCCATCAATATCGTTTTTCCAGTATAGCATTAAGAGGATATTTTCATCGGTATAGCCATGATCCTTTAAAATCCAGTATACTTGTAGAACTTGAGCAGGGAAACCATCGGAATTAATTCCTCCGGGGCTTGGAGGGGGCTCTACAGGGAGGGATACATTCACACTAATCCATCGATCAATCTTAATATTGTCAAAATACACTGCTTTATTTGGAATAAGATCTGGGAATGATGCTTCCACACTAAGGACTAAGTTCAAATCTGTAATTTCATTATTTGTTTCATTATTGCATACTCCTGTAAGATTCATTGAGAACCAACTATTCGTAATGTTCAAAATACCCTCAGACCAGTCTACTCTCACAGTTTCTCCGATAGAATTTAGCCACTGCAATCCTATTCTTACGCCCGTTCCATCGAGTGGAACATCGCTCTGAATCTTAACATCCACCGTGATGTTATATAATGCATACTCAATCAGATCATAATGTTCAGAATAATCTAAGGAAAAGTTGCCACTAACAAGTGTGTCAAACAACGTAAATATAGTTAATGAACCAATAGGATTTCCTTCTAAGGGTGTATATTCGCCAGTACAATCATTACCTTCAAAAGTCCAATTTCCAGGGCTTAAATCAATACTTGAATCACCCCCATCATTAAAATCCCCATCAGGCTCACTCTCGTAAAAATCATTTGCACTTCCTAACAATAGTGCTTTTCTTTCTGAGGGAAGTATCGTTGGGGGTGGGTTTAAGAACATTAAAACTAATACTGGAATTAATATTGCACCAATAATTATAATCGCAATTATCGGAATTACTACTTTTTTTTTCATTAAATTTCACCTATTATTAGCTAATCATTTCTCAATTCAATGATTATTAAGCTAAAATAAGATGATTTATCAATTTAAATATATTTGTCAAATCTGCGATAAAATAAAAAATTCATATTCATTTGAAAAATCTACAATATGATATTTATCTTGCAAGGTTATTCAAAATTGAAATATTGATTTCGTACTTGTTCTCAATGAACTAGAAAAAGATATTTAATTAGCTATATTTATATATTTTAACAGTAGAAAAATCCAAGACTATAAAGAACCATGTCAGATAAATCTAAAATATTAGAACTCGCACAAAAATACAAAACTCCATTACTTATCGTTGATCACGAGATAATACGGGAGAATTTTAAAAAATTCTGTAAATTATTGCCGCGAGTAAAGCCCTATTATGCAATAAAAGCAAATCCTGAGGCTCAAATTGTAAATACATTATATAAAATGGGATCTGGCTTTGATGTTGCATCTTGGGAAGAATTTATGATCGTCTATGATGTACTTAAAGGCAACCAAGAAAAAAAAAAGCTGTTCATGAATGAAAATGTGATCTATGCCAATCCTGTCAAGCGAATAGATTCTCTCAAGAAACTCAATAATTATTATCTTCAGATGACATTTGATAATTTTATTGAAATTGAAAAAATTGCTAAATATTGTAAGAATAGCAGATTGATCTTGAGAATAGACGTTCCAAACACGGGTTCAGTGGTAGAATTATCCACTAAATTCGGAGCACCCCAAAATATATGTATCGATTTAATAAAGTATGCGAATAAGCTGGGATTTAATGTAGAAGGGCTTAGTTTTCACGTTGGAAGTCAATGCAGTAATTTTAATAATTATATTGATGCCTTCGAAATTGCTTCCCAAATTTTTGAACAATCAGAGCAGATCGGAAATAATTTAACAATTTTAGACATCGGTGGAGGATTTCCCGTTCCTTATGATACTCAAATCCCCAGTTTTGATGAATTAGCTAAAATTCTTAATAGTAGCATTAAAGAACTTTTTAATAGCCCCGAAATCAACATCATTGCAGAACCTGGACGCTTCCTTGTAGCCACAAGCGCAACAACAGTCGTAGAAATTAATGGAAAAGCAACTCGCAATGACAAAACCTATTATTATATTAATGATGGAATATATAATACGTTCTCAGGTGTGTTATTTGACCACATTCAGTATCACTTCAAAGCTTTCAAAGAAGGCGAATTGAAGGAATCGGCAGTAGTTGGACCCACTTGCGATGCTTTAGATAAGATCTCATTGGATGAAATGTTGCCCGATTTGGATATTGAGGATTTACTCTATTCTGAAAATACTGGTGCATATACTAACGCATCTGCCACTCACTTTAATGGGTTTCCTCCAGCTAAAATTGTACATATTAATACCTAAAATAAAAATCAATTTTTAGAAAATCAGTTAATAATTATAGAAATCAAATTTTTAATCGAAATTAACTAGCTCTTATATAGTATTTTAACGGTGAAAAAATTTGCAACCTGTGAAATTGTCAGATGGTATCTATTGGATAGGAGCAGAAGTTCATACCGAGGATCTATTCGAAGGAATCTGGCCTATTCCTGAAGGTGTTGCCCTGAATGCATATGCAATTAAGGGAGATAAAATAGCTATCATAGAGTTGGTGCGAGAATGGGGCGGTGCAGCTTTAACTTTCATGAAAAATCTCAAATCAATTGATATAGATCCTAAAGATGTTGATTATATTATTCTAAATCATTTGGAGCCTGATCATACGGGATTTTTTTACATGTTTCGTTCTTTAGCTCCAAATGCTAAAGTTGTTACCACTGAAAAAGGTGCTGCTTTAGTTGAGGGTTTTTACGGTATTACTGATAATATTAAGATCGTCAAAACAGGTGACTCCATAGATCTTGGTAAAGGAAAAGTATTAAACTTTGTTGAAATTCCGAATGTTCATTGGCCAGAGACGCAAGTGACTTATGAATCAAACTCAGGAATTCTTTTTTCAAGTGATGCTTTCGGTTCTTATGGTATTCATAAAGGTAGTATCTTCGATGACGAACAACCAGAAGCAATTAAACCATATTGGGAAGAAGAAACACTTCGTTACTATGCAAATATAGTTGCAAAATTCTCTAGTAGTGTATTAAGTGCAATTGAAAAGTTAGCGGATGTGGATATAAAGATGATCGCTCCCGCTCACGGACTAATCTGGAGGGGAAACCCCAAGGCAATAATCAATAAGTATATACGATATGCTAATTATAGTAAAGAATTACAAGAACCCGAGATTACCGTAGTCTGGGGGAGCATGTATGGAAATACAGAAACAATGCTGAACGCAATTCTTAAAGGTGCTTCTGAACAAGAAATTCCTATTCATGTTCATCAGGTACCTAATGAAGATATGTCTTTTATCCTCGCTGATGTATTTAAATCAGCTGGTTTGATTATCGGGTGCCCAACCTATGAATATGGAATGTTCCCTCCAATGAGGTATGTGTTAGAAATATTAAACGAGAAACTAACTCGCTTCAAAAAGGTAGCTTTTTTTGGTTCCTATGGATGGAGTGGTGGTGCATTAAAGGTTTTTAATGAGCTTTCCGAGAAGATGAAGTGGGATATCGAGGAACCTTTATTATTTAAAGGATATCCCTCAAAAGAGGAACTTCAAAAAGGCGAAGAATTAGGCAGAATAATCGCTAAAAAAGTAAAAGAAATACCTTCTAAAATTAAAAATGAAGAATATTAATTCTACTCCTAATTTATCTTTTTTTTCCTTTTAAATCAATTAATCATTAAATCTAATTCTGACTATAAAAGGGATTAATCCTAAGAATATAGTAAAAGAAAAATAAAAAAAATAATTTAGAATTCTGGTTTTTCGATAATATCTAAAAGATTGTACGTGGAGATCATTTCGAGAACTCCCATGACCTTCATGCCATGATCATACATTTCATTGGCGTCATACAAATTTCTCCAACAAAAAGGACATTCGGTTGTCAAAAAGTCAGCACCTACCGCATTTGCTTCATCGCATCGTAGGCTAGCGGTTCTAAGTGAAAAGTCTGGATAACCAGCTCGCACTCCACCTCCCGCTCCACAACACATCGAATTTAATTTAATTCGATACATTTCTACAAATTTAATGCCTACATTCTCTTCAAGCTTTCGAAGGATGACACGGGGTATTTCGAACCATTCTTCGATCATCTTATCTATCTTGCGTGAATCAAACATGAGATTCTCTGATTTCTTGATCATTTCCTGTTCCATATCGATCGCAAAATGTCTGCCGGTATGGCAGGGATCATGATAGGTTACAACTTTTCCCTTCAACTCTTTGTTTGGTTTGAATTGGATTTCTCCTTTGAAATCTTTGATTCGCTCGTATTCCGCTTCAAGACCTTTAAGTTCTGCTTCTAAGCGTCTGTCTGGTTTCGCTTTCAACTTTTTCTTGAGTTCTTCGATTTTACTCGGTAATTCCTTTTTCTTCTTTGGAACCGAAATTAAATCCGAAATAAGCTCGAATGCATGTTGAGTCTTGAAGGGAAGTTTCTCTCCTTCTGGCATCCATTTTGGATAGTCGATGGTAAACGTTCGATAACATCCCGCACATGAAAAATATAACTTATCATATTTCTTGAAATTTTCAAGATTGGTATTCATTAAGTCTTGTGCCGTGTCAACTGCGCCAATTCTAAAGAAGGGACTTCCACAGCAAACCTCATCATCAAGTAAGGTGAAATTCATTCCAAGCTGATCGAACAATTTTGCAGTCGCAATCGCAACCTCTACTTGGCGATAACTTGCGGTGCACCCGACATAGTAGGCAATATTTGCATCTTTATTATCAATGTATTTTTCTAATCCCGCATCTTTAGCCCACTTCATACGTTCATCTTTATTTCCACCGTAAGGATTATTTAACTCTTTGACCAAGCGATTGACTAAATCGTGTTTTTCAATTAATGGTACCCCCGCTTCGTTTAATGCTGCTCGTAATGATTCGATGATATCGACAGTGGGTATTTTATTCTCACACTGAGCAGAACATTGACCACATGTGATACAAGGCATTAATACATCTCGAACTTCTTCCGTGAACTCTAAGTCACCGTTCAATATAGATCGTGCTATCCAAATCTTACCGGCATTCCAAAATGCTTCCCAACCATATTCAATCCCGGCGGGGCAGGCATCAACCATCCCTTCGTAAAGAACGGTTCCTTGTTTTCCTGTAAACTCGCCGATCCCTTCCTTGTCAGGTTCTCCAGAATATGCGAAACGACATGCTTTACAGTGGATACATCGAAAAATATCTCCTTTAAGTTCTTGTAATCTTTCCATTCCTGTTTTTGCCATTTTTTTTACCTCATTTATTTTAATTAGGGTAACGCTAAGCGTCCCGGATGCATTATCATACTTGGATCTACTAACTTCTTAAATGCGCGCAAATATTTCCAATACATTGCCGCATTATAATAAGCTTCAATATGAACAAAAGGATCCGGACGATAATTTAACCATCCTTGCTTTAGTCCATATTCAGTAGTTTCCCGATTCAAGTCTTGGACTTTCTCTAAATCCTCTTGCTTTGTGCTATCAAAGCAGACGATCGGCATGCAAATCGCTTGCCGGCAACGTTCAATACTGGCAATCCACATTACAGGGGGAAATCCATATTTTTCCATAGCAGCATTATACATCTCAGCAAAATGTGCACATTCATTCCAAGGAGTGTACCACGTTATAAACAGGAACCCTGCTTCCCAGAACGAATAGGGTATTGCGATTTTATTCGGTTTTTTCATTCTGCTTGCGATTTGTTTTGGATGTAATTCCCAGGGTTTCATCGCATCAGGATCTTTTGCTCGGTTTTTCTTGTAGTCCTCAGCCATACTATTAATTCTATTTACAACGTAATCCAGCTCTTCTTGTGTTTGAGCCCAACATTCCCAATTCATCCACCATCTACTCACACCTATTTTCTCAAAAAACTCATAATTGTGGGGGATTTTATCTTTCGGCCAGCGAGTCATAACGAGTGGATAATTACCTCCTTGTACCATAACTGTGTTATGACTAATGCCAAATTCTTGTTTTCCAACCTCAAGCGTTAAATCTTGCATATCATATGGGTTACTCATGCCCCATGCGACAACGGTTTTAAATTTGGGATGAGGATAAATTTTTACTGCGACTTTGGTTACTACACCTAATGCTCCTTGGCTTCCCATTAAGAAGGACCACATATCGGGTCCTAGGCCATACTTATAAAATGGTTTAGCAAAAGGAAGTGCCCAAGAACCAGTTCGAACGACATCCCCATTAGGGAATACTATCTCCGCACACATGAAATTATCACCTTGCGGACCAACAGAACTGGTGTAGAGCGAAAAGCCCCGATCAATTGCATCTCCCATTACGGTTGCAGCGGGAGGAGCGCCATCTGCGATAGGTGGAGCCCACTCGGGATGATTTTTGTGCATATATGC
>SDNW01000071.1 GCA_004524725.1 Promethearchaeota archaeon | reverse complement strand
GTCTGGTGGCAAATCTTTACTGGCATCATCCAAGTAACCATAATTGGCTTTATGGGTTCGATTATATTTCCCTATACTGCCCTTGCTCACATGAGTTGGATTTTTGTAGTGTATTCCTTCATTCAGTATCCCGGTATATTTTTAGTATTTATGTACACGTTTCAAGGGCTTCAACGATCTGATCTTCACCTAATTTCTTATGTTGCCTGGGAAGTAGCATGGTTGTTGGTAGGTCAGGTGATATTCTGTTATCTTGGACGTATGTGGGGCGCAGCCAATCCTATCATTGGTGAGGCGCTTGGAGCGGGAATTGGATACGCGATAGCACGTTGTTTTGACTTTTGGGTTACGTTCATAATGACTTTCATTATGTTTAAGAGACTTGGATTTTCACCAAAAACTTGCTTTCGTATCGATTTTACTCGAGATGAATTTAGAGAATCTATGCGTTATGGATCCAGATTAGCAGTAGGAGAGGGTTTTGTACAAGTAGGGTGGTTTTTACAAGTTATTATTACTTCTGCGTTTGTAGCAAACTATTCAAACAATCTTGGGTGGTTTAATCTCGCGTGGACTTTAGGACAAATTGTGCAGATCGTCACTTTATATGGTCAGAGTCTACTTGGAGCATTTAGTGAGTCTAGTGCCCACAATAAAAAAACATTAACTAAATTATATGTCTATCAAGCCTTTCGATGGGGGAATTATTTTGCATATTTTCTAATTTCAGTTCTTTTTGCTGTTGGAGCTAAATTCTTAGTAGGAGCAGCGGGAGAGGATTATGGGAGACCTGCAGTTCAATTTCTCGTCCCTTTATTAATATTTCACGCCGGTGGCATCTATTCTTGGTTAGTTGATGCCGTATTTGAGGGGACAGGAAGAACAGGTTATGCAATGTTAGTATGGATCATTGAACAAGTCACGAGGGCGCTATTAATGTTTCTATTTGTATTAATATTTCGCGATATGGTTTCAGTAATCCTAGCTTATGTTCCTGCGGTTTTTACTAAGGATATAATTGCGTGGTTTATTGTGCGGAAAAAAATAGTAAAATATAGATTACATATATATAAATCATTTATTACTCCCGCTATTGCTGCAGTTTTCAACTTTATAGCACTTTATATCTTTGGAGAAATTATTTGGAACATTCCTTTGGGAGATAAGATTCTCAATACGGCGATAGTCTTCATTATAGGTATTTTTGCCTTCATTTATTTCTATGCATTCTTAGATTCATTTCTTGGTGGATATGATCAAAATACGTTAAAAGAATTTGAAAGAGCATCTGATTTAGTTCAAACAAGGTTTATCAGAATTTTTCCCCGAGGATTAAAGAAAGTTGCACAATTTGGAGCAAGAATAAGCCCACTTCACAATAAGTTCAAAATAACGATGTATGAAGAGGCAATGAAAGAAGCTTATGATTTGACTCTGGAGAAACGAGTTCTAAAAATCTAATTTTTTATTTTTCTTATTTCATTTTCTTATATATTAAAAATATATAATCTCATCTCTTCTTTATTATGAAGAAATATCCGCTAAATGGCTTCTATAACCACCTTTTTGATTGGGTTGAAAGTTTTAAAACTGATGATGGAGATGGAAAGTTCAGTTTAATTAGAGAGAAGAAGAAACCCTCTTTATATGGGATCTGTGATATAGTATTTAATCTATTCATTCCCAATAAAATAGATAATTATCTTAATTGTCATGAAAATGATACAAAAAAAGGGTGGATTGAAGAAATACAATCATATCAAAATCCAAAAACAGGATGGTTCAAGGATAATTATTTTAATTATAAATTTCGCTCTCCTTTAACGGGACAATGGCAGCATGCTACCGCTTTTGCCGTTTCAGCCCTCAAACTATTAGGTGCGAGCCCAAAATATAGATTTCAATTCTCCAAGAAATTAGACACAAGAAAAAAAGTAGAGAAATGGTTAAGAAAGGTACCAGAGTGGGGACTTTTTTTCTGGCCGGGATCGCATCGTGGTGGAGGTATTGGAGCTATTCTCGCAACAATGGGGGAGGATTACTATCCTCATGACGATTTTTTTCAATGGTATTTCGATTGGTTGGATAAGAAAGCAGATCCGAAAGTAGGTTTTTGGCGACTAGGATGGAATCATAAGCTTAAAAAAGGTTTAACGAAACACGAGTTAGGAGGAGCAATTCATTATTATTGGATATATGAATTTATGGGAAGACCGATTCCTTTCCCCAAGAGAGTAATTGATTCTACTTTAAAATTACAAAATGATCATGGATTATGGGATGATGATGTACCGTATTGTATCGATCTTGATGCGATGTTCGCTCTATTACGATGTCAGAGCCTAGTAAAAGAATACAGAAGAGAAGACATTGATCAAGCAATTATTAAATTTTTAGATTATACCATCCCTTGTCTTAATGATGAGGAATTCTTATTTGATCGCTATGTGAGTACCCATAAACTCACGGGTAGTTTGGGAGCGATTGCTGAGATCTACAAGTTTATACCCGAACTATTCGATCCTTCAATCAAATTTATTCAAAGTTTAGATATTTCTCCTTGGATCTAAAAAAAGATCAGTTTTATTAATTTTCTAATAATTAGAATAAATTTCTTTTAAAAACTAATAGTCTTATTAGATTTATTTTCCATTATCGATTAAAATATATCAAAAATCAAGAAAAAGATCATGGAAGAACTCAACGTAAAAGATTTAACTCCAATGATGAAGCATTGGTTTAGTGTAAAAGAGAAGTATCAAAATAAATATCCTAATCATCTCATTGCATACCGAATGGGAGACTTTTTTGAGTTCTTTTATGATGATGCGGTACGAGTTTCTAACTTATTAGGGATAACGCTTACAAAAAGGAAGGTGGGGGGAGATGCATATCCCTTAGCAGGAATTCCTCATCATGCAGGAAGCTATCTCAAGAATTTAGTAAATTTAGGGCAAACAGTAGTAGTGGTTGATCAACTTGAAGATCCCTCAACTGTAAAAGGGCGGATTGTAAAACGCGGCGTTGTACGTATATTATCCCCCGGAACTGTGATTGAAACGGATATGTTGAAATCAAATGCAAATAATTATATCTGTTCCATAGTAAAAGAAAAGAAAGGTTTTGGAATCGCTTTTGCTGATTTGTCAACGGGAGAGTTTGTAACAACCGAATTTTTAATAAAAGAACAAGATGCGCTAGATAAAGTCCTTACTATTTTTTCTCAGTATGATCCAGTTGAAGTTATTGTCCCTTTGGAACTTAAAAGTGATGATCGCTTCTTTTTACTTCTTACGGATTTAAACGATGCTTTAATTAAGCCATACGAAGATTATGTATTTAATTATGATGAAGCGCATGAGTTAATAAAACGTCATTTCAACCTTTCGAGTGTGCATGGTTTAGGTTTAGAAGGAAAGACTTTTGCGATTCAAGCTTCAGGGGGTTTGCTTGCGTTTTTAAAAGAAACTCAGAGGGATGTACTCCCCAATATTTTTAAAATTAGCTTAATACAGGAAAAAGGAATTTTACATTTAGATTACATTACTCAACGAAATCTAGAACTTACAACTTCTCTATGGGAGCGTGGAAAGGATACAACGCTCTTTTCTATTTTTAGCCATACTCATACACCAATGGGGACACGTCTGTTAAAAAAAATAATACTTCAACCACTTCTTAATATTAATGAAATAAATCAAAGATTAAATATTGTTCAAAAATTCAAAGATGATATTTTTTTACGGACAGAGTTAAGAGAGCAATTGAATCTAATGGGAGATCTCGAGCGATTTGTGAATCGAATCAACTATTCAGGAAATTCGAATGCTCGTGATTTAATAAATATTAAAAATTCATTAGAAATTATCCCGAGAATCAAAAATATTTTAAAAAAGGCCTCAATACCAGAAATCGAAAGCTTTTTGCAAAATATTGAAGAATTTATTGAAATAAGATCATTAATTAATGCTTCAATAAAACAAGATCCACCAACAACTGTAAAGGAGGGCAATATTATAAGGGATGGGTTTAATGAAAAAGTTGATGAGTTAAGAGATCTTATCAATAATGGAAAAAGATATATCCTTGAATATGAAAAACAAGAAAAAAATAAATTAAATCTTACTTCAGGGATAAAAATTGGACATAATAATATCTTAGGTTATTATATACAAATCACCTTAAATACCTTAAAAGGTATGACTAAAGTACCAGATGAGTATAATGAGAGGCAGACCCTTAAAAATGCTAAACGTTATACTACCAAAAAGTTAAAGACCTTAGAAGAAGACATTGTGGAAGCGGAGGAACAAATTTATGATCTAGAATATGAGATCTATAGTACGATTCGAGAGAAGGTTGTAAAAGAAACGAAAAAAATTTTAACAACCACTAAGACTATCGCATATATCGATGTCTTAGCTTGTTTCGCTCAAATAAGTGAAAATTATAATTATTGCCGCCCCATCATAAAAAAGTCTCAAGAGATAATAATAGAAGAAGGGCGACATCCCGTTATTGAACAAATGAATATTACTGAAAAGTTTATTCCAAATAATTGTTACTTGGATACTGAAAAAGAACAAATCTTAATTATTACAGGACCAAACATGTCTGGCAAGAGTACATACTTGCGACAAGTGGCCTTAATTTGTATTATCGCTCAAATGGGCTGTTTTGTACCTGCAAAATCAGCAGAAATTGGTATTATTGATCAAATTTTTACGAGAATTGGAGCCTCAGATGATTTGGCTAGGAAATTAAGCACGTTTATGATTGAAATGACTGAAACCGCTAAAATATTAAATTATGCCACTCCTTCAAGTCTGATTATTATTGATGAATTAGGTAGAGGGACCAGTACTAGTGATGGACAGAGTATAGCAATGGCTACTATCGAGAAACTTCACAGACTAAAAGCAAAAACACTTTTTAGTACTCATTACCATCAATTAACTGAAATTAATTTATCCCGAATAAAGAATTATCATTTAGATATAATTGAGAATGAAGATGGAAGCATTAATTTTGTAAGAACCTTAAAAGAAGGAAGTACTGATAAATCCTATGGCATTCACGTCGCAAAACTGGCTGGAATTCCCGACGATGTTATCATTCGAGCCTTTGAAATTCTAGATCAAATTGAGCGGAAAGATCCCTTTAAAGAAGCTGTAAAAGCAAATGGTAATGGCGAATTAAACAGTAAATATTACGAGAAATTTATAAAAGAAAAAAGAAACGAATTACAAAAGCTAAATAATGAGTTAAAGTCTAAAAAACACGAATTAATCGAGTGCGAAGATAAATTACTGAAAAAGGAAAAGGAGTTAGGAAAGAAAGAATTTGAACTAGAAAAGTCACAAATTATGATGAAGCAATCTAATATTGAAAATAAATCAGAAGAAACAAAGGATGCATCTGGTAAAAGAAAGAAATCATATGTTCAAACAACCTTTTTCAAACCGAAAATATTGGAGAAAGTAGTAGTAGATGATGATTTAGAAGAGATCCTATACATAATTAAAAACTTGGATATCAATTCTTTAACACCAATCGACGCAATGAAAGTTATAATTGATATTAAGCAAAAAACAGAGAAAGTTGATTTTTCGAATTCTAAAGATTAGGTGAAAATATTGAATAAAAGCGCGATAAAAAAGATTATCGATTTTGAAAAAATAGCAGCAGGAGAAGTGATAGAAAGACCTGCAAACGTTGTCAAGGAATTAGTCGAAAATAGCATCGATGCAGAAGCGAAAGAAATAAGAATAATCATCAGAAAAGCCGGAAAAGAACTAATCCAAATAATAGATGATGGATTAGGAATTCCATCTGAAGAACTTGAAATAGCCTTTGAAAGACATACTAGTAGCAAGATTAGAAATTTTGATGATTTAGCAAAACTTAATTCTATTGGTTTTAGAGGAGAGGCATTAGCAAGTATCGCAGCAGTGAGTAAAGTCGAAATCATGTCTCGCACTAAGATGGACCAAAGAGGAAAAAAGTTAATTATCGAAGGAGGGAAAGTTTTATCATCGAATCAAGTAGCTTGTCCCGTAGGGACAAATATTAAGGTTAAGAATTTATTTTTCAATATTCCCGCGAGAAAAAAATTTTTAAAAAAGGATACCACAGAATTAGGGCATATAACCGACATTATTCAGAGATATGCATTATGCTATCCAATGATTCATTTTAATTATATGAATGAAAATTTGAATATCCTTACTTGTCCCGCATCCAACGATTTAAAGACCACAGCTTTTTATATTTATGGAAAAAAAATTGCGAAATTTTTGGAACCAATTAACTATAAAGAAAAAGATATTATCATTAAAGGATTATTAGGACATAGCGAAATTTCCAGAAAAAATCGGAACCAATCAAGTATTTTTCTCAATAAAAGATATGTGATAAGTGATCTTATACATCGAGCAATGCAGGACGCTTACTCGGGTACTTTAATGATTGGAAAATATCCTTTCTTTATATTATATATCGAATTCGATCCTGCATTTATTGATTTTAATGTACACCCGAAAAAATTACATATTAGATTCGAAGATGATGGTTTTGTATATAATAAAATATATGAGATAATACGCAAATTTGTTAAAGAACTCTTTATGGAAAAAGAAGAGACCTATACAATAGCAGACATAGATCAATTTATTACGAATCCAAAAGCAATTTCGAGTGGAAAAAATCCTGCAATTAGTGGAGATAAGCATAGTGTGATTATCTCACAAAAAAGTAACATAAATTCTGCAAAGAGTATAGATGAAATTAGTTTGAGAAATCAAAAGCATGAAATTATAGAAGCAATTAAAGCTCCTGTGCAATTAAACCTGGATGATAAAATTGATAGTACTACGATTGATCGAAAGGAATTACCCGAAACGTATATACGAGAAAAATATATTTTAAAAAAAAATTTTCCCAAACTTCGATTAATATCCTATACGGGCCAATTAAGCAACAATATTTATGTGGTTCTTGAGGGGATCAATGAACAGGGAGAGAGTGGTTTGTATCTTTTAGATCAGCATGCGGCCTCGGAACGGGTTATGAAAGAGTATTTTTATAATCTCTATTCCAAAGCACAACAAAAGAGACAAACATTAATAGTTCCATTAAAAATTGAAGTCTCTGCTAGTGAAAAATTTTTCCTGCTGTCTAGTTTATCGGAATTTAGGAAATTAGGATTTACTTTTGAACATTTCGGAGGAAACACCTTCGTGTTGCGCGAGATCCCCACTATTATTGAGAAATTACCAAAGTCAGAAATTATAAAAGAGATTATAGCGGATGTTTCTGAAATAGGAAAAGATAAAAGCTTTACTGAAGTTAGAGAACAAATTATTAACTATTTAGCATGTCATAAAAGTATTCGTGGTGGTGATAATTTAAGTTTAAAGAGTATAAGAAAACTTCTAATTGATTTATCTTATTGTCAAGATCCTTATCATTGTGCCCATGGAAGGCCTACTCTGAAATTTATCTCTTTTAGAGAGCTGGATAAGTTATTTAAACGAGTAGTTTAAACTTTACGTAGAAGGATAAAATTCAAGCTTTTGAGAACGCAATTCCTTCGATACCTTGAATTCCGTCAACGTTACTAAAACATTCTTCTATTTTATCGGTCCCGCCCCATTCCTCGGGGTATCTCACACGAACTCTTGCTTTTTTCAATCCAAATGCAACTGGCATGATATCATAACGTTCAATCACAGCTTCATTCGGAAGCGTACTTTTTAATGTCTCTATTAACTGTTCGAAATCAGTTTCAATATCTTCTGGTACAACATCAATTAGCGCAATAAATTCTTTTCCCATCGCTTTCACTTTTTTCCTATAATAGTTTATTTTAGGGTCCTTCAAATTCACATTTTAAGCATTTATAAGTGTTACCCATGGTCCTACAACGTTCACATCTCCAGATTGTGACGTCACCACATTGAGGACATGGGAAATGTACGGCTCCTTCATAAGGAGCAATCGGACGACCACAAGAAAAACATAAATTCTTCTTAAAACTTGACATCAGTTATCTATAATCTAATTGATTAGCTATATTGGAAATTAGAATATTAAATAACTTTAATTCTTTTCGTTTTTACTTCTATAGTAAATCATCATAGAAAAGTTAACTAAACTTTAAATTGATAAACAAAGTAATTTAAATATAAATTATCTTTAATAATTAAAGGAATCACCATCATAAATGAAAATTAAGGTGTATAGCTATTCCAGAAAATAAGGTAAGGAAATATTTTAGTTTAATCGAAGCATGGGCATGGTGCGATATTTGCCAAGATATGGTAGCATTGAAATTAGATAAAAAGGAAATAATTGATGGACTAAAGATGGGAATTTATACTAAAGAATATACCCATTCCAATCCATATCCTGATCCCGAAGATCCTGACGATGTGTCGGGACAAGAGCATAAGATTTTTGTCTATATAAATGATAGTTATGATGTTTCGGGGGTGAAGAGTTTTTT
Source organism: Promethearchaeota archaeon (assembly GCA_004524725.1). Classification (GTDB taxonomy): domain Archaea; phylum Asgardarchaeota; class Lokiarchaeia; order Sigyniarchaeales; family SOKP01; genus SOKP01. Next base: position 3,372 of record SDNW01000071.1, on the reverse strand, counting down.
TGGGGACTCACCAAGCATCACCGACGTTGGAGCTGCTACAGTTGAAGCGGGTGGCGAAGCAAGAATACCAATAGTTGTAAAAGAAGTACCAGAGATGAGTGTTCATTTAGGAATGCTCAGTATGGAAGAGTATAAATTATTAAAGATCTGTGATGGAATGAATACAGTTGAACAATGTGCTGAAATCGCACAAAAGCCATTACCTGAAGTAGAGGATATGATGGGTAAATTAAGGGATAAGGGTTTAGTCAAAGTCATTCGTAGGACTTCGGGATAAACTATAAAACTATTTTTTAAAAAATTTTTGATAAATTCGTTAAAAATAAATGCCAATAGAGATATTAATATATTTGATTAAGGATAAGGATTGCTACAGTTGCTCTAATAATGGGGATAATTTATCTATCTAATACTCATATTATAAGATTTCTATTGAATTTAATTTTTGTAACCACCACTTTTATCATTGGAATTAAAATTATACAAAAATATAAAACGCTGAAAAAGAAGGAATTTCTATTCTTAGGTGCCTCATGGATTCTTATGAGTTCACCTTGGTGGTGGACTATTTTAAATTTTTTTACCGTAATTACTTTCAATGTCTATTTAAATGACTGGATGGAATTATTATTGTCAAATGCTATTATACCCTTCGCATTAATCTTTTGGATTTACGCTTATTCATATTCGATGGATATAAAGTATAAGAAGGAAATTACTGTATTAATATCTGTAATCAGCCTTGCATATGAAATCCTTGTTTTAATTTTATTATGTATGAATCCGGCGTTATTAGGATATAAAATTAATTTTGAAGTTTTGGCTCGAAGCCCATTAAGTTTAATCTTTGCCCTCGCTACAGCGATAATTATATTTATAACAGGGATTTTGTTTTCTATAAATTCAATTCGTTCAGTTGATAGAGAGACTCATTTACGAGGTTATTTTTTATTGATAGCATTTTCTTTAATAACTTTATGTGCTGGTTTTGATGCGCTTAGTTGGGAAAATATTTTTATTATAGTACTTATTAGATTGGTATTAACATTAAGTTCAATTTTTTTTTATTTTGGATTTTTCTTTCCAATAAGATTATCAAAAAACTTTATTAGAAAAGAAGAAAGTCAATAATCCCCTATTATCTTTCTACCATTTTCCAAGCCTAAATGTAAAGCTTTAAGATTATTTTCAGGCTCCCTCAATCTTTCCTTTATAACTTCTTCGTAATTCTGGATTTGAATAAATGGGATTTTCCTTGTTGCTACTGCAAAACCTAACATGATAATGTTTGCATATTTATTAGAGTTAAAAGTACTCAAAGATAATTTAGTTGCATCTAAAAAGAAGATCTGATCCGTATATTGAGTGAGTTTTTCCTTAATCGTTTTTAACGTTGGATATTCTTCTAATCCAGCAGTTATCATTACTCCCGGAATAGAATGAGTATTGATCGTAAAAGTTGTTTTACTCGAAGCGAAAAGGCCATGTCTTAAAGCTTCTACGGGTTCTATGCAAATATATAAATCTGCATACCCATAAGAAATAAGGGGGGATTGGATATTTTTACGTTCATCCTTGTTTAGTTCCTTTTGATAACGCGTATGACTTACAATTGCTCCTTCTCTTTGTGCTAATCCATGGTGTTCTGTTCCAAAACATCTTCTGATACCGGCTTTCTGAGCAGCAAATTCTATCAAACGTTTGAGTGTAATAACGCCTTGTCCTGCTGTTCCTGCTATTATAATATTTACTATATCTTTTTCATTAAAGTTCACGGAAGGGTACCTCTTCTTCAAATAAATGAATGATTGATTTATGAATAGCCCCATTTGGACAAACCTCATAACATACACCACATTGGATACATCTCTCTTGATCAATTTGCATCTCTTCTAGATCATTTATTTTAACTTTTCGCAATGCAGGACAACTAAAAATCCGGGCGCATTCAAAACAGAGTTGGCATCCTCCAATATAATATGAAGTTTCTTGAATTTTTTTTCCTTGCTGAGAAAGTTCTTTCCTTTTTTTTTCTCTCAATCTATGTGCTTGAAGAGCGCATTCTCGTTTAACTATTATAACTTTAAATCCTTTAGTATCTAATCCTTCATTTATCGTTTTTATTAAGTGTTGAGGATCATAGGAATCTTCTATTTTTATCCATGAAATGCCAACAGCATTACAAATTTTTTCAATTGATAATTGTTTTTCTGATAATCCTATTACGGGTTGATGTCCTGTCATTGCAGTCCAATTATTTTCAAATACAAATAATAATACATTAGAATCATAATTTGCAGCTTCAGTCAAAGGAGCCATCCCAGTATGCAGAAATGTTGAATCTCCAATTAAAGCAATTACTTTTTGATCTGTTTTTTCGGCCATCCCGATAGCGGCACTAAGTCCACCAGACATACAAATAATCAAATCACTACACTGCTGAGGAGGAAAGAAACTCATAACAAAACAACCTATATCTCCACATACTATTGTGTTTTCTAAATTATTAGTTGATTTTAAAATTGCATATAGACTTGCTCGTTCTGGACAACCGGCACAAAAAGTTGGAAACCTGCTTGGGATCATGTCTTTATATGAATCAAATATTTCTATAGCAGTATCGATTTTATTATTATTAGATTTGAGATTAAATATTTTTGCCAATCGATTTGCTACAAGACCAGTGGAAAATTCGTTATATTTTGGAAAATACTCTTGCCCGAGAATTTCAATATCAATTTTAAATTTTTGTGCAATTTCTGCGATTTTAACTTCTAAAAAAGGTTCCAATTCCTCAATAATAATAACTTTTTTCAATTTTTTAATAAAATTGATAATTTCCTCATAATTTAGAGGATATATCATACCTAATTTTAATATTGGAACATCTATTATTCCTAACTGACGGAGTGCTTCAATAGAGTAACCAAATGACATACCACTAGTTATAATTCCAATAGAATTCTCTCCTGGATAAATTTTATTCACATGGAGATTAGGGATTATTTTTCTTATAGCTTCGATCCGCTCATATAGTCTAATATGGTTATTAATTGCGTGCGGAGGAAGAGAATTAAACTTTGGAATATTTCTAATGAATTTTCCCTTTTTTAGTCCTTTCTTTAAAGGAGCTAATTTGACATAGCCTCGAGAATGAGCACTTCGTGTCGATGTCCGAATTTCGATAACAGTATCATATTTTTCTGAGAGTTTAAATGCCAATTTTGTAAAATCCTTACATTCTTGGGGTGTATGGGGCTCAAAACATGGAAAATGAAACATCCAAGTATAAAATCGTTCATTTTGTTCTTGATGAGAGCCCAAACTTCCTGGATCTGCTCCAACAACAATAACCATCGCACCAGGATTAGG
>SDNW01000008.1 GCA_004524725.1 Promethearchaeota archaeon | reverse complement strand
TTCAAAAATATGAGGGGTGCTTTCTCTATATTTTTAAAGATATAGGAAGGGACTCTAATTCCCGCTTGTTTAAACGCCTCTTTAATCTGTTCTACAGTTGGAGGGCACCCTTTTATAGGTATACATTCATTGATATTGGGATGATCCTTATTTTTGTTGTATTGGCATTGACCGAGTAAAATTGTTTTATTCATACCGGGACTAGGCTCCATTACTTTACCAGTTAGAACTTCAATATTATCAAAATCCTCTCCTTTCCATGCTTCCTTTATGGCAACTAAAATTACCCCATTATAGAAACTACAAAAAGTACACATTGTTTCATCATATTTTGGATAACTTATGCCTCCAATACCCGCTTTAGCATATGAAAGTGGGAGGGTATCATTTCTTTCATAAATAAATTCCCATTCGTGTGGTTTTGCTAAAGATTCAATTGATTCACCTTTAATTTTAATATCACTAAAATCAATGGGATGATTTCTATCCTTAGCTACTTGAACTAAATGTGGAACATCTATAGGATCGATACCTAATAATTTTGAACCAACTAAATCAGCAGAGAACATATCTTTTGATGCAACTAATATATCGCTCCGATGTGCCTTTCCATCGAATGTTGGACCTCTTTCTAATGTATAGATTCCATCAATTAAGGTAAGACTTTCTGGAATTTTATTTGCTAATTGCGCTACGTTATAATGTAGATTATATTTCGGATCAGCTCCATGAAATTTCTTGCGAGATGCTACATTGATGAATCCTTTTAAATTTTTAATCCCTAAACTGACAACACACTGCGCATGAGTTTTTAAAACTGGGAGGTCTATTAAAAAGTCGGAATGAAGCATGTCCGAATTCATTTTCGCCGTTAAGCCCTCAATTAATTCAACTTTTTCATAAGGTCTTGTGAATAAATCATAGACTTTAACACCATATTTCTCTTTCATTAAATTATAACCCAATTTCTCAAATGCATCTTTCGGAGTCTCTTTATCCTTTGGATCATCTGTAATTATACCATCTCCAATTGAAATATCACTTACTCCCCGTTCCTTTAATAATTTTATCACATCCTCCACAACTCTTGAAGTGGTAAGCATCCCCCATTTCGGAAAATCGCAATGTCGATTCCAATAGACTAAATTGGGTTTGATGAAAATCTTGCCGTCGATTGGTAATCGTTCAAATCCATCAACTAGCTCTATTGCTTTCCTAACGGAAGCTAGAGGTTCTTCATATTTTATAATAGAAACTACATTCTTATTCATTCAGATCACATTTTAACTTTGATATGTAATTATCTTTTTATCTATTAACTTTTATTCTTATATTATTTATAACTAGCAATTTATTTTAAGGATTCATACCTTTCCATTCACTATGAAGTATGGACATGATAAGTTGATCATGATATTCTCCATTTCTAAAGCAAGATTGTCTCATTCTACCTTCTTCAATAAATCCTATTTTTTGATAACATCTAATTGCTCTTGAGTTGAAATCATTAACTTTTAAATCGATTCTATTAAGATTTAAAGTATTAAATCCATATTCTAGCAGCAATTTCATTGCTTCTGTGCCGTATCCTTTTCCTTGTTCTTTTTTATCTCCTATGAAAATACCGCAGGTCCCTACTCGGTCATTCCAGAGTATGTTCATAATGCTACAATTACCTATTAATTGATTTTGGTTAATTAGAATGGCAAATATTATATCTCCTTCTCGATCCTTCAAAGAATCGAACCAATCCTCTTCCATCTCTCTTGTTAAGGGACGAAATCTCATTAAATGTTGGGTGACCTCGGGATCATTTAACCACTCAAGAAACTTATCGATATATTCTCTCTTAAGTGGTGCTAATATCACATCCTTTCCTTTTAGCATAAAAAATGGTAATCTTTATTTAGATATAAATTATCGTAAAAAGAAATTAAAATAAAAGGAATTAGAAAAATATTTCACGGCTACGAGCTATATATTTCACTATTTCAAAAGAGATGATGCAGATTAATGAAATTAGGAAACAAATTAACCAATCAAATGCTGTTAAAAACATGAACATAAAATTAATTCCGACTGAAGCTAAAGCTGTTTGAAATCCGGGGATGTAAATTAAAGCAATAAATACTCCAAAAAGAAGACCTATCAATAGATACATAAATCTTGTACTGTCTTCTTTAATACTTTTAATTAACGATTTATTTGGACGTCGTATCTGAAATACGAGAAAAGATTCGCAAAAAAATAAAGTTACCATTAACATCGTTAATGTTTTACCGATTCTTCTAATCTCTTCGATTGGTAAAGTAAAGATTTCAGGTGGTATCAATTCAGGGTCTTTAACAAAATATAGATAACCCGAAGGGTAGTTCTCAGGAAACACTGGATACAAACCACTAAAAGTAACGAAGTAGACTATTAACATACTAATTGCCAATAAAATTCCAAAAATAAAGAGCAAAATTAACGTATTTTTACTCAGTATCTCTTCTTCGTCTCTAGGTTTATGTTTCATTACATCCTTAGATGTCGTATCAAAGGTCAAAATGAGTCCTGGAAAGATATGGACAGTTATACTAAGAAAAATCCATTGGAGGTAAAAGGCATCATCTAAGAAATATGGGAACGGTATTCCAAATATTTGAGGTATAATTACGGCTAAAATAAATTGAACAATCCCTTCAAAAACATTAATACAAATATAGAAAAATACCACCGCTCGGATACGCGAGAATATACCTCGACCAGCCTCAATACCAGTAACAATAGAATTGAACGAGTCATCACTAATGACCATATCAGACGCTTCTTTTGCAACATCTGTTCCTTGGATCCCCATTGCAATACCTGCATCTGCCATATTTAAGGCTAGCGCATCATTTACTCCATCTCCCGTCATGGCAACTACCTTATCCGCTTCTTGATATTTTTCTACAATTTTTTGTTTATGCTCTGGACTAACTCTAGCGAACACTTTAATTTTGCTAAACTCCTCAAAGGAGGGATAATTATCAATATCTTTTCCTTCAATTACTAATTCATCTTTACTATCGATAATCGAGATTTGCTGAGCAATAGCTCTAGCCGTTGGAACAGAATCACCCGTAATCATAATTACATCTACTCCCGCATTATGACATTCTTTCACAGACTCTTTAACTTTATCTCTTGGGGGATCTAGAATGGTAACAAATCCAATATAGATCATTTCTGACTCGCATTTCTCTCTACTTTGTTCGCCTTCAGGGGGCATTGAATCCAATTTTTTATAACAAAGACTTAAAATACGATACCCTTGAGCGGCATATACTTCTGCGATTTTTGAAACTTTCGCTTTTAATTCATCAATAAATTCAACTTCTGCATTTTTATAAAGGACTTTAGTACATAAGGGGAGAAGTATCTCACTTGCTCCTTTAGTAAAAGAGTAGTACTTTCCCTCACGTTTATAGATTTTAGTCATTCGTTTGACTTTAGAATCGAAAGGATATTCTTTCTCATACTCGAAATCGTCAAGTACATAATCACCCATTCCTTTCTGAAAAAGAACCATGAGTGCCCCTTCAGTCACGCTTCCAATAACATTCCAGTTTGGTATTATGCGATCTGCAATTTCAATCTCATTTTTAACTAGAGCGGAATTATTATTAAGAAAGCCAGCGGTCAATAAGAGTTTGAGTTGTGGAAATTCATCAATATGCTTTACGATAATTGGATTTTTTTCATCATTGATATCTATTATTTCTCCTTCGGGAGCATACCCTCGCCCCGTGACTTTAAAGGTTGTTCCGTTTGTCCATACATGCTCAATAGACATCTGATTTTTCGTTAATGTTCCTGTCTTATCCGAACATACTACACTTACACGTCCTAAACTATCAACCGATGCTAAATTCCGAATAATAACGCCATGATGAGCCATTGAAAGAACACCCGTGAGTAAAATAATCGTAACTAGTAAAGGAATGTTAATCGGAAGGAGATCCATAGCAGAATTCAAGCTTCGAGCAATATCTATTTGAGTAAAATTACTAGCGACCCAAATAATAATTAAAATTAACAACCAAAACCCAATAACTATGATTCCTAACCATTTCCCGAAATTATTCATCTTTTCTCTGATTGGAATTTCAGATGTACCTGCTTCTTCTAATCCAACCGAGATTTTACCAATCTCCGTATATTTTCCTGTTTTAGTTGCGATAGCGGTTCCATTTCCTGTCGTAATATAAGTACCGTAAAAAATCATATTATTACGATCTGCTACGGAAATATCTGAACGAGTGAGTGCTATACCTTGTTCCATCTTTTTTTGAGGCTCGCTTTCTCCCGTAAGTGAAGATTCATTAACTTCAAGATTTGCCGACTGAATAATCCTTCCATCCGCTGGAATACGATCTCCTTGGGTTAATACCAATAAATCTCCAATAACCACATTTGTCGTAGGGATATCTAATTTACTGCCGTCTCGAATGACCGTAGTTGTTGGAGCCGTCATTTCGCGAAGCGCATTTAATTTCTTAGTTGCACGAAATTGTTGTATAATAGCAACAAAGCAATTTAATCCTACAATTGCTAAAGTTAATACAATAAAAGTTAAATTCCCTTCTCCTCCAAAAACCGTATCTAAATATAAAATCAACGCCCCAATTAAATAGATAACAATAAGCCAGTTAAATAACGGAGCCAAGTAAATTTTTATAAAACCTTTCGATGCTTTTGGAATTTCATTTGGACCATATTCTTCTAATCGACGAGCTGCTTCTTCTTTTGTTAATCCTTGTTTATTATTTGTTTTCAATTTATCATATATGGTATTCAAATCCATATTATAATATATCTCTCCCATAATTCAATCTCCCGTGACTCTTGATAATTACTTTAAAGATGATTTAATAAATAGACTATAACAATCTTTATTTTTATTTTATTTCTTTTTTATAAAAAAATTACCTTATTAATGAGATAATTCGCTAAAGGATAATTAAACTTACTAAATTTTTCAAAAAAACCTCGATTTAAATAGTTAGAATATTATCTTCTTGATTCGAGCAATTTTTTTAATAAGCTCTATACCAAGGATCCCTGGCAGACTAAAAAGAATACACAATAACCAATCGGTTATGCTGAGAAACATAAAATTGATTTGGAAGTTCATCCCAAAGACCTCATTCACATAGAAATTAACTTGATAAGAGAAGAGAATGTAAAGTATATGTAATCCAAGTGTAAAAAAAGAAATAAATAATAGGTAGTACGAAAATTCTTCACGGATGCTTCTTAAAACAGATTTATTTGGTCTTCTGAAGGTCCAAATAAAGAGGGTTTCAACAATATATATCGTCGTAATAAACATAGTTCTTGCTTTCTGTTCTACTAATTCCACTGGTGTTGCGAGAGGATCAAAATAACTCAATATTGGATTGAGGTTCCATTCATTTAATGGGATAATCTCGTCTAAACTAAATTCTAAGATTAATACCAGCCCAATTCCCATTAAGAATGCTTGAAAGAGTAATAACATCCACATATTTTTATTGAGTAATTGTTCCTCATCTCTAGGGGGCTCTTTCATGACATCAAAAGGATGTTTATCAACTACTAGTGCTAAAGACGGAAAGGAATGTAATATGGCAAAGATATATATATGCTGCCATTCAGAACTAAATAAATTAAAATCAGGTATAAACTCATAGGTAAAAAAGATAATTGCTTCCATGATGTTGATACAAATGAAAAAATAAATGATATTGCGGATTTTTGAGAAAAGCCCTCTACCAATTCGCACTCCTTTCTCAATTGAATTAAAATTATCATCAGAAATAACCATGTCCGCTGTCTCTTTCGCAACGTCAGTTCCAGTAATTCCCATAGCGATTCCTGCATTAGCAAGTTTGAGTGCCAGAGCATCGTTAATGCCATCTCCAGTCATGGCACATATTTTATTTTGTTCTTGATAATTTCTTACAATTATCTCTTTATCTGAAGGATTGACTCGAGCAAATACAGAAACTTTATTAAATTCTTCTATAGGAAGTGCTGCGATATTATTTCCCTCAATAACTAGATCTCCCACTTGATAGATATGCATTTGTTCGGCGATTGTTAACGCTGTCGCGGGATGATCTCCAGTAATCATAATCACTTTTATTCCCCCTTCTTGGCACTCTCTCACTGAAAGTTCTACGCCAGCGCGGGGTGGATCTAATATTGAAGTGAAGCCTAAAAAAATGAGATCGTTCTCATACTCTTCTCTTACTTTGCTATCTATATTTTCAATCATTTTATATGCAATAGCTAGTATTCTGTATCCCATTTTGGCACGATCTTGAATTTTATTTAAGACTTCTAACTTTAATTTGGAATCGAATGATTGTACGGCTCCATTAGTTTCAATTTTAGAAGAATTTTCCAATATTTTTTCAGGAGCCCCCTTAGTGAAGATAAAATAAAAACTATTATCGCTTTTCGCTTTGCATATTGTACTCATTCGCTTAATTTCTGAACTAAAAGGGAATTCTCGCTTCTTTTCATATTTTGCCTTGATATCATAGGGTAAGAAACCTGCTTTTTCAGCTAACACAAGCAATGCAGATTCTGTGGGCGAACCCAAAGCTCTTCTTACGGCGATATGATTCACATCTTTTAACTTTACTCGTACATCCTCATAAACTAATGCTGCATTGTTATTTAATACACAAGAGTCAATAAATTTCTGAAAAGTATCATCAGAACTAAGGTCTACTTCCTCTCTTTTCTCGTTGACAATGATTCCATCAGCATCATAACCAGAGCCTGTGACGGAATATTCTTGATTATTTATCCAAAAATATTCAACAGTCATCTCATTTTTAGTAATAGTACCCGTTTTATCGGAGCAAATCACACTCACTCTGCCTAAAGATTCAATAGCTGCCAGATTCTTTACTATGACTCCATTTTGGGCCATATTTAACACGCCTGTAACTAGTACTAGCGTCGTAAGAATAGGTAAATTTATTGGCATAACATTCATTGAACGTAATATCGAGCTCACAAGAGCTTCACTGATTAAAGGACCGAAAAACTGATTTTCGATTGCTAATAGAATTAATTTATAACTTATTAAAATACAAAGATTGATTATCACAATTGCCCCTAAAATATAACCTAATCTGTTTAATTTACGAGTGAGCGGTATATCTTCTATGCTTCCCATTTCATTTAACTGACGGGAAATCTTACCAATTTCTGTGTTTGAACCTGTGCCAACTACCACGGCTCTAGCTCTACCAGTATGGACGTATGTACCCATAAAGAGCATATTGACTTGTTTTTGCAGTGATATATCAAGATTTTCAAGAGTAATTAGCTCTTTTTCTACGGGTTCACTTTCTCCAGTTAAAGAGGCTTCTTCAATAGTCAAATTAGTTAGGTTAATGATCCTTGCATCCGCAGGTATTTTATCACCTTGTTCAACTAAAATAATATCTCCTGGGACAATTTCTCGGGTAGGAATCTCGAATTGAATTCCATTTCTAATAACATTTGCTTTCAGTGCTGCTATCTGCCGTAAAGATTCAAGGGCTTTTTGGGCTCGATATTGCTGAATTATTACAGTTACTGAATTCAAAATAACAACGGTAAAAGTAATATAGGTGGAACTGGGAGATCCTAAAATCAATACTAAGAAACCAGAAATAATTAAGATGACTATTAGAAAATTGAAAATCGGGGCGAGATAAATCTTCCATAGGGATTTCTTTATTTTAGGTAATTCATTATAACCATATTTTTCATATAAATTATCAAGAGAAGAGAGTTCTAATCCTTGATTTATATCAATTTCAAATTCATCTATTAAATCATCGATTTCCCAGCTATAATACTTCTCTTTAGAAAGATGAGAACGTTGCATAGTATAAATCAAGAACTATCTGATATTTAAATAATTATAATTATGAGTTCATAATTTATTAATGCTTGATATAGAAAGAATATAATGTCTTTTTAAAATTTTAAACACGAATCAGTTAAAATCCTCCGGATCGCCTAATATTTCTTTTAAGATGTTAAACTTTTTTCTTATGGTAGTACTTGAAAATTTAGTTGATTTTTCAATGAGGTATTGGGTAAATATTTTAGTATTTTCTAAGGTTTGACCAATATAATAAATCAAACCTGCAGTGAACGCTTTATAGTTTAGGTTTTGGATATCCCTATAAGAGATTTGATTAAGAATTTTATTTGCCCTTTTTTGCATTTCTAGTTTTAGCTTTTGATATTCGACTTTACTTTCGAAATGGCTTTTAACCTCTTCAAAGGGAATTTGATTCAAGTCTTTTTGGAAAAGTATTTTAATTTTTTCTTTTATTTCTTTTACTAAATCATATACAGTCTTGGTTTGTTTGTTAAAAGTATCTTCAGTACGTCTTACTTTGTGCATAGCATTGTTCAGCATCTTTTTATTAATTTTATGTCCTAACTCTTGAGCAGCACCAATAAATTGTTCCACTCTGATATTGGTTGTATCTTTTATTGCCATCCAAACAATTGCGAGAAAAATAATAACCATGTTCTGATAAGTATGACGATGATATTTATTATATTTCAAATATCTATCTTTAATTTCCTTATATTTGACATTATCAATATTTAATCCTATTCCATAACTCTTCAGTAACTCAATGGTTTTTTTCTGCTCGGTAAAGTTCGATTGATAGTCTTGAAACCATTTATTTAATGTATTGATTTTATCATATTTTTGCTTTACTTTAGGATCTTGCATCGCTCTTGCATCGCTTTTCCGTATTCTACGCTCATAATCGGATTGGGAATCGGAAAAAAAACGAGCATCGGAAGAATCTTTATAGGGTCGTTTATCGTCTAAAATTAGTCCACAATCTTGACAAATTAAATCTCCTCCTTCTTCTCTTACGTTTTTATGTTCGCACTCTGAGTCTCCATTATCTTTTTTGGTTTTTTTTTTCAAAATGAAGTCAACAAGCTAAATTTGATTATATTGTGAAATCACATTAAATTCAGAAGAAATAATATTATTAAATTTTATTTAAATTTTTATATAAAATGAGTTCAAAATTAATATTATTAGGATTCATTAATTAGTGATAATAGTTTATAAAAAGAGTAGGATAATATGAAACGTAATTTAGTTCTTCGATACTTAAAACTATATGCTATAGGATTTTGCTTAGTTTCGGGTTTTGAATTAATTGCATTTATAACTTTAAGTTTCTTTATACCTATTCAAGTGAGTAGTCAAAGTTATGAAATTTTTTCTCTGCTTTTTACTTCTGGGTTAACTCCTATTCATATGCCGCTATTATGGATTTTGTTATTTGTATCAATATGCATTTTAATCATTTTTGCTATAATTGTATATATCATCGCTAATAATCAAAAAATTAAAAATACTACATATGCACGGATATTACTCTCTGCTGGCTTTTTCCTTTTGATAGCAAACTTCATAAAAGTTGAGGCTATCTATATTTTGTCTAAAAGTATAGTTGACCCTTCTGGCGCATCTCTTTATTTTGAGTTGGTTTTATACAATCCAGTTAGTACTCCTTTTTTCGGAGCAGCTCTTTGGATATATTTCACCGCTTCAGTTTGTGTATATTTAATTTCGGGATTGGTTTTTGCTGCAATTGGATTGAAATGGATGTTATTGCTCGATAATAAAGAATTAACTTAACATTCAATGCGATAATTCTAATAAAAAGGTAGAAAAATAAGGAGATATTATATTTTAATAGATAATTTGCTTTTGATTTGTTTAGCGCGACTTCGTAAAGTTACCTCGGTTATCTTCGCTATATCTGCTACTAAACTCTGTGTCTTCCGAACACTACCATCTTTTGCAGCAATGTAGATACATGCTGCGGCTAAACCTTTAGGGTCTTTGCCCGTTCGTTTAAGTCCATTTTCTGAGGCTTCACGTAACATATCGATCGCACACTTTTGAATGTGCATCGGAAGATCGAGTTCATTTCCAAATCGAAATACCAAACTTTCAGCAGTTATAGGCTGATAACGTAAACCTAATTCCGGTAATACTTCCCGAATAATCATTGCCAAACTTCGATGAACTGTACGGCGTGGAGTGAGCGAAGCTTCACATACTTCATCGAGTAATCGAGGAAAATCATGAACACGGATTGCTGCATATAATGAACCCGCAATAAACCCGTTAATCGATCGTCCCATGGTTAACTTTTTCTTCGCGACAATGCTATATATTTTCCATGCTGTTTCAGAGATATATTCAGGAATATTTAATTTAGATGTCAGCATTTTCAGTTTCGGTTTTGCTTCCCAAAAATTTCTCTCAATACTAGAAATTAAAGAATTTTGAATTTTTGACAATCGCGAAAATAATGCTTGTTCTTTCGGGCCAATTGATTTTCCTTTAGAGTCTGTTTTTGTTGCGGGTAACATAGTTCTGGGTCCAAAATCTCTCCATCTTGGTTCAGTTCGACGTCTATTTTGGATTTCTTCTACAGTATAAGCGCGTCGCTCATTTCCAACATAGGTACGGGCCACAATTAGCCCACAATTAAGACAGACTTTATTACCATCTCGTTCTTCAACACATGGATTTTCGCAACATTCAAGTGGAAACAAATTATCTTGATTGGAATCGATATTTTTATTTCTAATGAGATCACGATAATTATTGTTCATTTTATATCCCAAGTACAGTGCTATTGATTATCATATCTTCACATTATAAAAGTTTGTATAAAACAAGAAGACTTTATTAGACTTTTAATAAGAATATTAGATCCAATCAGTATTTATAAATCTTTGTCTTAAAATTAAAATTTTTACAACAGTTTTTCGCTTTTTGGGGAATAAAATGGGATTTTGTTCAATGGAATATTAAAGCTATCAAAAATTTTTGACCTTATTGAAACAATATCAAAAAAAAGTGATCGAAATCATGGATTTTTATGAAGTTATTAAAAACCGAAGGAGTTACCGCTTTTATAGTACAAAAATGCCAACCGATGACCAAATAGAACGTATCATTGATGCTGCCCGATTAGCGCCAACATGGGCAAACAGGCAGGGTATGGAATATGTGGTTGTAAAAAACACAAAACTTGTAAAAGACGTTTGGGAAGCTATCGGTCAAGAAAATAAATTTGTTGATGCACCTATTTTTATTGTTGGAATAATTCCTGAATCAAAATCAGGTGTTAACAATAGCGGAGAGAAATATTATCCTGTGGATTTTGGCATTTGTTTTGAACATCTCATATTGGCTGCAACTGCAGAGCATTTAGCAACTTGCTGGATTGGATATTTTAATGAAGCAAAAATAAAGGAGATATTAGAAATTCCTCAAAAATATAGGATTTTAGGTCTCACACCGTTAGGTTATTCCTTGAAGCCAAAGGGGCAGGTCAAAGATAGAGTTCCATTAGAAAGTATCCTACATTTCGACAAATTCTAATATCGAATTTTTTTCTTTTTTTCTTTTCAAACCAATTTCTTTTAATTTTTTATAGTAACAATAAAATAAATTCTTTCAATACCTTACATATGAAAATTGTAAGAATCAATTTGAATTCTAAAAATATTCAAAGCGAACCAATAACAACAGATTCGAAATTTTATCTGTTAGGTGCGAGGGGATTAACCTCTCAAATTGTCCATGATGAGGTCCCCCCTCAATGTAACCCATTTGGACCTAAAAATAAACTTATTATTGCCAATGGACTTTTAGCGGGAAGTCCTTTTCCCAATTCTGCTCGAACTTCTATCGGGTCAAAAAGCCCCTTAACTAATGGCATTAAAGAGGCTAACGTAGGTGGTCGCCCTGCCATGATGTTAGCTCGGTATGCAATCCGTGCTATCATTTTAGAGGATCAGTCCTCTTCTCTTCATCTTATTCTCGTTAATGATGAAGGCATCCATTTAGTGCCGTGTGATGAATATAAAGGATTAGGTAATTATGAGCTTCATAAAAGATTACAAAAACGATATAGAGAAAAAATAGGAATTTATTCAATCGGTCCTGCGGGAGAGTACATGATGCGATCTTCCACCGTGGCTGCGAACGATCTTGAAGGATATCCTTCTCGACATGCTGCACGTGGAGGATTGGGAGCAGTTATGGGCTCAAAAAAAATCAAAGCAGTTGTAATAACTCCAACAAAGACTTCAAAAGTTAGGATTCATGATTTAAATCGATTTCGAAAAGTTTCAAAACCATTTGCTCAATCATTAGCCGCTTCTAAACAGAAGTTTTCAATTTTTGGGACGGCTATGATGATGAAAGGGATGAGCGGGTACGGAGGATTACCAACTAAGAATTTTAGGAAAGGTTCTTACTCAGATATTGACAAAATTTCGGGAGAGATGCTCCATGAAATTGTAACCTCTCGTGGTGGCAGAAAAAAGTTGGCTTGCTCCCCTACTTGTGTAATTCGATGCTCAAATTTGGTTTTAAATGAGGAAGGTAATCATGTGACTTCTAGTTTTGAATATGAGACCATGGCACTCAATGGATCTAATTTACTAATTAATGATATTGATAAACTTACCCAAATTGATCACCTTTGTGATGATGTAGGGATTGATACCATCGAATTTGGAGGAACTTGCGGAGTAGCAATGGATTGTGGAAAGATTCAGTGGGGGGAAGCTGATAAAATCATTGAGATTTTGGACAAAGATATTCGAATTAATAACGAAATTGGAAAGACGTATGGAAATGGAGTAAAAAATATTGGAGAACTTTTACATGCTCAACGAGTCCCTCACGTTAAGGGACAGGGGATGTCTGCTTATGACCCAAGAATCTTTAAAGCCATGAGTGTCACATTCGCAACCTCACCTATGGGAGCAGACCATACCTCTGGTGCGGCAATCGCTGGTCGTGAAGCTAGTCAACATAAAGATTATGGAGAATTAACCAATAATAAAGGAAAACTTGATTTATCATTCGAATTACAAGTGTACACTGCTGTGTTGGATTCACTAGGTTGCTGCTATTTTATAGGACCTAGTTTTGAAAATATGGAAATAATTTCAAATGCTCTGAATGCAATGTATGATTTGGATTTAGCTAGGGATGATGTGATTAAGATTGGAGAAAATATATTACGAACTGAACTTGATTTCAATAAAAAAGCTGCTATTGGATCAGAAACCAATGACGTGCCCGAATTTTTCAAAAAAGAGCAATCTAAACCAAGAGATTTAATTTTCACTTTTAGAGAGGAGGACTTAAAAAATTTCTGGAAACGATTAAATAATTATACTTATTAACTTCTCATTTGATCCTGGTAAAACTAATTAGTATTTGCTAAATATAATTCAAGTACCCTTTTTTATACATATTATATTCAGTAATAAGAATTATAGCTACTCCCAAACCCACTGTAATAATGCTTATGAGAGTTGTTAGAAAAATTAATTGCAAATTGAAAATTATGGCTCCGCTTATATAAGAAATTCCATTAATAAGGAATATGATTTTCTTTTTCTTATAAATTGATAAAGACAAACTCCAGCAGTTTAACAAAAGGAGACTTAAACAAAAATTAAAAATTATTAACGTAGCAATTAATAAATTCCAGATAATAACTATGAAGATGATTAAAATAGAATAAATGACCAGCAGATATAAGATTATTTTGATATGTTTGCTTATAAAATCATTCGATAATTTTAATAAAATAAAACTTATAATCCAAGGAAATATTAGACTGATCCATATGAAATTTCCAATAAAATTTTTGATAACTTGAATATTAAAAAGCGTTGACGAACAGAGACCTATAAAGATTAGTATAGTTCCGATAATGCGAATAATTGTGCTTTTTTTAGCTTTAATACTCATATTCTTGCTTCCAATTAACCAATTACTACATTTATAGTTAGTAATGGTTACTTTTAAATAATTATAATTTAGTGCTTTCTCGTATTATAATTTAGATATAAGCTTATAAATTTACATACATTTTATTTATTAAAATTTAAATACATAACCTTGAAAGCAAGGCATAAACGAATTTTAAAGATCATTCTTTTTAGTGGTATAGTGGTGGGATACCTCCTAGGATTTGCCGTTATTTTCAATCTCAGATATGTACTTGGGGTTGGGGGATATACTGGTGATAAAACTTTTAGCACTTCAATCAATGGAAGTTCTGGTGGAGTAAATGTTGATATGTATGCACAACACCGTACAGAATTATATCACAGATATGGCTATGATATAACTACGTTTTCAACGGGAGATGTAGAAGTACTTGGTATATCATATGCTGATTATCAAGTTAGGACGGGTGCGAGGTTACAACAAATCGTTCAAACATATTATACTACCCCTTTAAAATCTTATTCATGGGAGGGATATTCTACTATAAGTGCAGGTCAAAACTATACTATTCAAGGTTTTGTCGATGTAATATTCGTTGTAAATAATGTAAACGAGACTCATCAAATTCTGATTGATATTGGAATAATAATTGAATTAGATGGCAATAATATAGACTATGAGTGGAACAATATTTCTATTTGGATTAATGCCATATATCTATCTCTTACTGTTATTCCATTAGCTTTATTATATAGAAATATAAAAGCATTTAAATTTGAAAAGTGGTATAGTGAAGAGATAAAGGAACGCGATCAAAAATTTTTTAAGATTTTAAAAAACGAAAGCGAAGAGTGAGTTGTTTCTTTCATGCGGATTGGCGCACATATGAGTATTGGTGGGGGAAAACAACTCGCTTTAGAAAGAGGATATGAACTCGGTTGTGAGACTATTCAAGCCTTTATTCGTAATGTACGTGGTTGGACCTCAAAGCCTTTAGAACAAAATGAAATCGATGATTTCTTAGAGACTAAAGAAAGATATAAAGACTCCATTTGGCCTATTATGTCTCATAATAGCTATCTGATTAATTTAGCTACATCGGATGAAGAAAAACTGTTAAAATCTTATACTGCAATGCATGATGAGATCCTGAAAGCAGAGCAACTGAAATTAGACTATGTCGTAATTCATCCTGGAACCTATAATTATAATGATAAAAACGAAAGTAAAAATACGGGATTGACCCGAATTGCAGAGCAATTAAATCTCTTGCTTAAAGAAACAAAAAAATTTAAAGTAAAGGTCTTGCTTGAAACTGTCGCAGGTCAAGGACATAATATAGGAAGAAAATTTCGTCATTTATCTAATATAATCAATAAAATTACTGATAAGAATCGAATTGGTGTATGTTTCGATACGTGTCATTCATTCGCGTCGGGATACGATTTTACTACAAAAGAAAAATATGAAGCTATGTGGGATAGATTTGAAGACACTATCGGTTTAAAATATCTCTATGCGTTTCATCTCAACGATTCCGAAAGAGAATTAGGATCCAGAGTGGATCGCCATACTCATATCGGTCAAGGAAAAATAGGTAAGAAACCTTTTGGATTTTTTATAAATGATGAACGGTTTGCTGAGTTGCCTGGAATTTTAGAAACCCCTAAAGGTGATGACATGAAATATGATATTATGAATCTTAACATATTGAATTCATTAAAAGAAAGCTAAGTATTATTCAACATCAAACCAAACCGGAGTTTTATCTTTAACTAATCCGTTATAATTGACAGTTAATTCTTCTCCTTTTTCAATATTTTTTATGGCGGAAAACTCAATTGCTTTTTTCTGATAATCATACAAATATTTTACATTTGGTTTATAGGAATGATTCAAAAATTGGCTAATACTTAATGTTATGGCATTTTCAAACTCAGGTAGATGCTTCGGATCTTCCCATACATAACAAAAATGGTATAAGAGAGTATTACAAATCTTCTTGTACTCTTTATTGGGAATAGGTACAACATTTGCCACATCAATTATCGTCCCCTTTTTTATAAATTTTTTTGCAAATGCGCCCCTCCCTTTCTTTTCAGAAATAAATTTCACTTCTATAAACTCATGCATATTTCTCCCAACCAAATTAGTAGTTATTCAAGTGATGCATGTCGGTTATCAATTTGTATCTCTGAAACCCCTAATGTTTCCATAACAATTCCAGCAATCGTATCTAATATCGCCAGCGTTGAAATGTCAAACAAAGAAGTGTAGGGTGCATATGTTTCATTTACCGTAGCGTTATCTTTTGTTTTACCTTCAACTTGAATTATTAGATCAGATAATCGAGCAATGCTACTTAATGGATTTGCAGTAAGCAAAACCAATGTACCTCCTATTTCTTTAGCTTTTTTTGCGATAGCATTAGGAGAGATTGTTTCACCACTTCCAGATATAATTATTAAAAGATCCTCAGTCTTGTATCTATAGGTTACGGTATCAGAGATAAAGCATGCCTTAATTCCTAAATGCATTAGTCTTTGAGTAAAACATCTCCCAATAAAACCCGATCTCCCCGCACCATAAAGGAATACCATTCGATTATTGGTATACGCCTTAATTATATGGTCTATGAATTGAGCTATTTTCTCATAATCAATAATCTCACTATTTCGATATAAAGTTTCAGCCATTTCATTAATAGTTGCATTAAATCGTTGTTTAATCTCATCAAAATTCATCATAATTCCTCCTTGTATCTAATCATCTTCTTGAAAGATTTCCGGATGTACACAGCGTCTCCACTTTTTAATGGTTTCTTCATCAGAAGGTCCTAATCCAATGATTAGATCACCTTCTTGGAACATAAAATCGGGCTTAAAACTATAGATCCATTTATCTTCTCGTTTCATGGCAATAATATGAAAACCCCGTTTATAACGTCTATCCTGTAATTCTTCATAAGTTTTATCTTTAAAGTATGATTCTGGAGATAAGCGTTCACGTACGACGATCTCTTGAGTCTCTTTAATAGCTTTTTGGAGTATATAATGAGGTTCAAAGCCTTTAAGAATATTCTCTGCAATATTTGCAGCAGCATCTGCTATTTGTTCGCAACAAAAAACAATCCTCATAATTCCAGTAAGATCACGCGAATTTTCAACGAGGTGAGCAAATTCTAAAAGATCTTTTTCAAAAGCGATATTTAATCCATCCATTAATTCTTCCATTTCAAGAACGTCTTCAGCTACTTCATAACTGTTAAAAAATAATGCTGCTAAAGCTAACTCTATCATTGTTTCAGAGATATCTGTAATTTGTACGTAATCTTTCTTTAAATCTTGGAGAAATTCTAGAACTTCTGGATTGCTAAGATCAAATTCTGGCTCCTTCATTTGCTTATCAATTTGAAAAGAAATGACTTCATCATCGAAAACTAAGGCTTTTAATTGCTTTATGGGTTCAAGTTCTCCTTTAATAATCAATATATCACTCTCTTGAATCGTTTGTTCTTTATCAAATAGCCATTCATCATTTCTTTTTATTGCAATTAAATCAACGCCATAATTTGAGCGAAAATGAACTTGCTTTCGATTTTTCCCAATGAATTCACATTTTTGTTTAACTGAAACCTTTACAATCGGTTCAGGAACTTGATCCCAAAATAGTTGAGTAAAATCACAAATATCGCTATTAATATAAACTACTTTCGCAATATCTGCTAAGGCGTCAGAAATCTTATCGATAGAATATCCCATTACTACAATAGGCTCAAGTTTTTTAGCTTCTTTAACTCCTCCAGCTTGGGTTTGAATAATTTGAAGATTAAGCAGAAATGTGAGTTCATGAATTCGTTTTTCGATCTTGGCCGCTTCATCTGCAATATCTTTACTTCCGAACTTAATAGCACTATAAGACAAATCTATCATGAAATCAATATTTTGCTTCATTTCTTTGAGGATGTCTTTCAATGATAAGGGCTTATACTGAAACTTCTTTTTCTTTCCGGGCATTTTACTATACTCTACAACTCTTCTTTTATTTTAATTTTATATAAATATTTGTAAAAGTAATATTAACGTTAAAGGGGTCAGAAAATCAAGTAATGAGGTGGTTATTGGAATTAGATAATTATTTGGGTCCTTTCCCAATTTAAATAATAATATTGAACTTATAAATAAAAAGATAAACATTATTGCAAATAAAATCATAATAGTTATAATAATCAATAAAATAATTAAAAAAGGATTTACAATTTCTACAGCTGTTATTAAACCTACACTATAACCTATTATTATTAGGGCAAAAATGCTTAGTATTAGGGTTATAAGCAATCCATAAAAATCTTGAACTAGTTTATCCGATTTTTTAATCTTCGGTGGAATGGTACCAATGTAGAGATGAGAAGTTAACCGGGAGGTTAAAATCGTAGATATATCACCAATTAATGAGTTCAATGAAGGCAGTAATAATAGAATTATTGGAAAGCTATATAACACCTCATCATTTTCGGCGAGAAAAGTACCAGAAAATATACCCATGATGGAAGATAAAATTACTACAATCAGTGATTCCTTGAATATCTTTTTAAAATATTCCATGTTAAGGCACCCCCATTAGTACTAATGTTAAAAAAAAGCAAATAACTGTAAGGAAATCGTCAATTGCTGTCATTATTGGGCTCACAACATTGTTAGGATCTAATCCATTTTTGAAAGCAATATAATTTAACATAGTTGAACAAGGAATCGAAAAAGATAAGGTTAAACAGATTGAGATTACTGGGATTAACAAAATAAAATACCATGGAATTAAGTCAAGTTTAATTAGAAAAACATTGAGAAGGAGACTTAATGATCCAATTACAAATCCAGTAATAATCGCTAAAGAATAAGTAGCCAATACATTTTGAATCAGTGAATTCTTATTGAACTCTCCAATTATAAAATCTCGAGATGTTCTTGCAATATAAGGACCGCTTAAGTTTCCTCTAAGGGAGAGAAGGGCAGGTATAATCAATATCAAAAGAATAAAACTTTGAAAAGGGAGAATTAAAACAGTGAGTACTACTCCAGCAAGGATATCACCGATAATAGATACGATCTCAGAAGGAAATGCCTCTTTGATAATTCTCCCTTTTGAGTTGCGATCTTCCATTTTTTAACGCCTATTGTATTGATTGAAAGACTGTATCTATCATCTAACATCTTTTTATATTACTTTTAATAATCAAGATTATTTAAAATTATCTACAAACATACTTTTTATAAAATCAATCTATTAAAAAGGGATTTATGGGAATATTTACTTCTAAGTTAATTTTTAAGTAGATATAAAAAGTTTTTTGTTAGGTTGACCTAATTAAGAACTAAATCCCCAAACCATTAAAATAGCTAATTAGTTAATAAATTCTAATAGATTAACAATATTATGAATGTCATTCCATACGAATCACGATCATCGGCTGGAAAGATATTAGCACAATTCTTACTAAAAAAGCGTAAACAAATATCAGAAGAAGTTTTCTTAAATCCAGATAATTATTTTGTGTTCGCAATACCAAATGGAGGGATTCCTGTAGCAGAAGGATTTTGTAGCATACTTAATATTCCCTATGATCTATTAATTGTGAGAAAAATTAAGATTCCATATAATCCAGAAGCTGGATTTGGCTCCATTACAACTGATGGAACTATCATTTTAAACGAACGGCTTTTATCACAATTATATCTAAGAAAAGATCAAATAGATAAATCTATTGAGCTAACTAAAAAAGAGATCCAAGAAAGATTAAAATTCTATGAAAAAAAAGAAACTTTAACGAATTCCTATAAAGATAGAATATTTAGTAGGACAGTTTTTTTACTTGATGATGGATTAGCCTCCGGTTATACGATGCTTGCTGCAGTTAAAATGATAAAAACTTATAAACCACAAAAAATCATAATAACGGTTCCAACTGCTCCACTCCATACGATAAGATTATTTGATAAGAAAGTGGATTTTATTGAATGTCCTAACATTAGAAAAACTACTTGGTTTGCAGTAGCAGATGCATATAAGCATTGGTATGATCTAGCTGATTCCGAGGTTAAGGAGATAATACAACAATCACAATATTATCAAAAATAGATATAAAAACAAATAAAAAAATAAGATTTTAATTATGGTAATCTTTAAATTTAGATTTTATTAGTATAAGAGTTATACTTAGCATAGACAGTAGAATAAACGCTAGATGATATCCCGGAATCCCTGAAGTTGGTGTTGTAGATGACAATGTAACATTAATTTGAATACAATTAGATAGTGTGTCTCCATAATAGTTATGAGACACAACAATAAAATAATATGTACCATCAGTATAGCCAGTCAACTCTAGGTTTAAATCTGTAATTTCATCAGCTAAAAGGTTAAGGCTTCCATTGATGCTATTAATATACCCTGAATAGAGATATACAGAATAATTATCTGCATCAAGAGAGGTAGTCCATGTTAAAGTGAAATTACCATCTATGTCTGGACTTGTAGCATCAGATGTCAAGGTTAAAGGACCAGGAAGAAGAGATTCATAAGACAATGCAAATATAAGAGAATCTGCGGAGAATGCAGGATACTGAACGATTATGCTATTAGTCGTTCCATTTATCTCATAAGCCTCTGGAGGAGCTATCTCCCAGGTTGAAGAACCCGAAACATTCCACGCAAATAGATAGAGGTGAGTTGTGGCTAGATTAATTGAGAGTGGTAATGTGATGGTCAAAGTAATGTTTCCACTTATCATACTTGGGTGGGTTGTGATTTGATCAAAATAGCATAGAGCAGTTCCGTTTGGAAGGGAAATATTAACCGGATTAAAGGAATATAAAGCATATAGATATTCAAAAGAGCTCGTAGTATTAAAGCCGACTGATATTTCAATATCAGAAACAAGAACACTTTGAATGTCAATCTCTGAAACACCTAAACTTGGATCCTCGACAATTAAAGGATAGACCGATGTGTAACTCCAATCATCGGGAGCACTTCCTGGTTGACGAGTCCAGCCACCTAGATAAGTTGTTATTCCAGAAGTACTGTCAAAATGAAGTCGAAGTTGTCTATTTAAGGTTGTATTAGTCATAGTTACATAATTAGTGCCATAGCTGATATCATCATAAACACTGCTATACACATCAAAGAAAGCCGAAAAATCACTAGCTATCACTCCCATTGGAAATAATATTGGAAATCCATAAGACATTGAAAAAGCTAACGGTGATAATGGCCAATAGATATTTGCCATGCCAAGTACCATCTCATCTTCATCAAATTCCCAAGATTCTGATGTGGCATTCCATATATCAAAATCCGCTAATACTACTGAAAAGAACTGCAATTCTGGCTGATCAGATGGTATTGTAAATAAACCTCCAGAATCTAATTCAAGTAAAGTCATATTAGCAAAATAGTGATAATGGGCGACAATTGTAGCTCGAATAACTCTATCTTCATAATCATTTTCATTTATTTTATAATGTAGAGTATCCCCTGGTTCTAATGCCCAATCAACTAAAGTCATATCTTTTAGCTCATAGTAGATAATTTCTCCCATAAGCGCTAGCAATGATTTAAATAGACCCGTTGTTTTATCAACCAGTCCTCTGATATATTCGGATCCTGTTGAATTTGAGATAATAAATTCCAATTCTGTATTGTCATTATATGCTACATTATCAAGTGGAGCTCCCCATATACGTAGTTTATCTTCATTCCACATAAATTCTAAGTCTTCCACTGTAGCAGTAGTAGGCATAATCATTAGGAATTCTGGTGGAGTTCCTCCTCCGAATAACATAGGATAGAAATTATTGGAAGCTCCCATCACAAATTCTGTTTCTTCTAGTTCATAACCGGTCCCATTCCACACATACAGATCAGCAAATACAACTTGGAATACCATTGGAATATCTTCTTCAAGATCAACGCTATTAAATGGAGTAGGAACAATATAATCTGTTATATTAGTTATAGTTAATTTTAAATCATACGCTTCGCCAACTCCGCTAGATCCTTCATAATAATCATAATAAACGGATTCTCCCACACTAAGATCCCATTGTACTTCATCGGTAATATCATAGTCAAAAACTCGCTGAAAAGTCATATTTATCATCATAGGATCTCCCATATTAGCTAAAATCGAGATTTCACTATATTTAAGCGTACCATTATTTCCATAATACTCTCCATAGGCATAATAACCATCTGATGAATTATCAAATCGAAGACTGTTTGCTCCGAGGTTATATTCATAATCATCAAACGCATTAAAGATCATTGTTGATAAAGGAGCATACATAGTCTGATTAATAATTGGAGCTAAAATATCAAGTTCTAAGGCACTATTATTAAGAGGGAGTATCTGTGGTATTCCACTAAATCCTGCGCGATATCGATGTTTAATCGGGTCACTTTCATTAAAGTTGAAAATTGCATACTCATCGGGGGATGTCCAAGCTAAAAGATCCATTGTATCAGGATCATAATAGCAGCGTGTGGAGTTTACCACTGAGAATTCATGAAAACCAAGCCATTCCATAGTGACGTTTTCAATCGAGCTAATATTATAAATCCAGATATCGCGAAACATCGCAACAACCTCTCCAGAACTCATATTTTTCATGATAACTTCTGCCCCAAAATAAAGCTCATCACCAACGTCTACACCCCAATGCCAGCTATTGTACTCACTTTCCGTTGGAATATCGGGTCCAGCTACTACTGTTGGAAAATAAGTTAATACCATTAGGAAACTCGAAGCTATAAATAGGGTTAGTAATATCGAAATTCTTCTTTTTTGTATTTTTTTCATAATGCATCAAATATATTCTTATTTTTTAGATAAAATTGATTCCAAAAAATTTTGGATTAAGATAAGAAGATGTTATTTGGGTTTTTATATTTAATTATCTTTGAGACCTTAATATGAATGGACAATTCTGTCCAAAATTATACCATACTTTAAATCATATATTATATCATACTTGTTTAATTGTAATATGTATCATACGATTAAAAGAAAAATGAGCCTTTTTGCTTGAATGATGAGATGTCGTCAAATAATTATGCAATAATAACAAATGAGCTATCTAAAAGATTTGGAAAAAATATCGCAGTAAAGGGATTAAACCTTAAATTGCCTTATGGTTCAATTTATGGTCTATTAGGTCCTAATGGGGCAGGCAAGACCACCACAATTCGATTATTGAATGCAATTATCAAGCCCTCCTCGGGTGGTGGCAGGATTTTAGGATATGATCTCGTAAAAGAAAAAAATTTGGTTAAAAAGAATTGTGGGTTTTTACCTGAAACTCCAGGACTTTATAATAAACTAACAGCTAAAGAATTCTTAGAATTCATTGGTTCGCTGTATAACTTATCAAAAGATATCGTAACTACTAGAATTGACGAATTATTAAAGTTATTTGATTTAATACCTAGAGCAAATGATTTACTCGAAGAATATTCAAGAGGAATGAAGCAAAAAGTAAGTTTATGCGCAGTCTTGATCCATGATCCCAAAATAATTTTTTTGGATGAACCAACCTCAAATTTAGATCCCGCAACAGCAAGTATGGTTAAATCCTTGATTACTAGTTTAATTCAGAATGCGGATAAAACTTTCTTTATTTCTACCCATATTACCACTATTGCGGAGGAGTTATGTGATATAATTGGAATAATCGATAATGGTGTAATAAAAATCCAAGGTTCACCGAAAGAGATAATTGAATCGGTAAACGCGAAAAATCTAGAAGAAGCTTACATTAAAGTAATGGAGATTCACAATAATAAAGATTTATTGAGCTGGAAAAAAATCCAGCGTATTAAAAAAAAATAATACCAAAAAAAAGTTCTAAATTATGTTATGGTATAGGATTGCCCAAAAAGAAATAAGATTAAAGACTTTTAGATTTCGAAAGCATAGGAAAGAATTTTTTGTAATAATTTATGGACTCTTTTTCTTCTGGGCTGCATTTTTAGGGCCTTATTTTATGGATTTACTATTACCCGATATCTTGAAGATATATAGCTCTTTTTTAGCCACCATCTTACATCCTATTATAGAATATTCTTTCTTAATGATTTTTTTAATATTCATTATTTACCCGTTATTGATGCTTTACAGAAAACTCGAGATTGGTGTTAAAGATATTATTCTCTCCTCTCCAGCAAAAGCAGGAGATATATTCTTAGGGGAATTTATAGGGCAATTACCCTTCTATAGTTTAATCGTATTAGCAATTGGTCCATTAATTTCCTCTTTCTTAATTCAGATTAATCCAGATTTAACTCTATTCCATCATATGCTTTTTTATCTATTGATTTTTATTTTAATTATATTCGCTTTGCTTATTGGTAATGTGATTGCAAATTGGTTAGAATATAAACTACTTTCTTCAGATAGGAAATCTTCACTAAATAGTGTATTTTTTGCAACTCTCCCCTTCATTATTATTTTAGCATTATATATATCCCATTTTATTTTTGAATTGTTATATGTATATCCTGCATTTAAAATCTTGACAAATTTTTTTCCATCCTTTTGGTTTTCAAACATTATACTTTATTTTGTAGATCCATCATCAGTAAGTGGTTATTTTCTAAATATTTGGGTATACATATTGCTAATTATTGGAATTCCGTTATTAATTACCTTTATTTCTTATAAACGAACTGAATCGGTATATGAACTAGAGAAATCTATTAAAACTAGAGGTTTTATGATTAAATTAGAGAGTTCTTTTATAAGATTTATAAATCTTGTTACTCCAAGTCGATATAAGGTTCTTGTCATTACTCAGTTTAGGGAATTTGTAAGAAAGCGAGAAAGCATTAGCAAAATGATTTACCTTATTGCCTTAAATATCGTTTTTGGTATCTTTTTGTCCCTTTCAGTTGATATACCCTTATCATCTATAACAAGATTAGATCCTGTATTTGCCCCATTTTCAATTGAGGTGTCAGAATTTAATTTCTCCCTCATCTTAATACTTGCTTGGATGGTAGCATTTACTTTTGGAATATTCATGGGAATTTATGTATTTGTAAATACAAAAGAGATTACACTCCTCTATAAAAAATCCATTCGAAACGTGAAGGCATTAGTTATTTCGTTTTTATACAACATGCTTATAATATGCTTAATTTTAGGACTAATTTTTACAATTTTTTTTTCCATCATTTTTTTATTAGATTTTCTGTCAGCAATTAGCTTTTATCTCTCATTTATCACTATAAGTATGATAATCTTAACTCAAGCGGTAGCGATTCAATGTATCAGGCCTCTATACGAAGAAAGAGGGAAATTTATTTATTTTAATATTTATATTATCACCTTACTCCAAGTTTTATCTTTTATAATTTCATTACTGCTGTTTATTTTTCCAACACCTTTTATCAATTATACTATTGGACTAAACTTTATCTTAATCATTTATATTGGAATATCTTCAATAATCGCACTTCTGCTACTCTTTATCGGGATATTGAGATTAAATAGAACCGAATAAAATTATTTTAATCTTATTTTATGATATAGTTTCTCAAGGATATATTTAAAAATTGAGATGATCAAGGGTATAAACAACAAGGACAAGCCAAAAGGATTAAATAGAATAAAGTTACTGATTGAAATTAATATATTAAATGGATCCATAAAGAATAATTGAAATAAAATAAAAATAACAATCGCAAAGCCGAATATTACAAAAAATAAATCAGCCTTTATACTCCAAATGATTACTACCAATATTATTAAAAATAATAGAGAATCTAAAAATTGCATAGTAAATTATATGATTCAAAATTAAAAAAATTATAATTTAAAATAAAAAAGAAAGAATTTAAATAATTATTTTATTCTTTTTCTTTATAACAGCTACGAGAGCTATTAAAGTACAAATTGAAACGCCAATCACCAAGGGGATTGTAACTCCAGGTATCCCAAGATCGGTTGCAAGGGATGCACTCGCAAGAACTAAGCCTCCATAAGCGATAGAAGCATAATCAAGAACACCATAATTATTCCATCGGACAGTTGCTACAATATCTGCTAATTCAGTAATATTAAAGGGTGAACCGCTTTCATTAAGAGCCATCTCTAAGTAATCTCCCTTGATAGTAACGGCGATCCCATTACCATTTTTTGCGAATGTAAAATTCCCAGCAGTATAAGGGCTACTGTTTGTATAATTAGTTAATCCTTCAGCAATAAAACCGAAATCTATTCCTATAGGCATAAAAGTTGGATTCATAAACGTATACATAAAAGTAGTTTCATTAATATCTGCGGGATTAATAATTCTTAACATCGGGGATGAAGAATCTGTGGCATTTACCACACGAGTCCAATTGTTTGGGGACGTAGCAATGTCCATATTAAACCAAACCCCTGAATAACGTATTCCTGAATCAATTAATTCATCAGTAACATTATGGATGGTCATTCTTAATCCTGTGCCTCCAATTAAAGAAAAATCCATACCCGTCTCATTTTCGAATAGTTCCTCAAGCATCGCATATGCTGCGGTCCAATTTTCCTCTCCAACTAGACTTATTGCGGTTGCATTAATATTCGCAAAATTAAAGCTGGGTACCCAAGTATATTGTTGACCCGCTTGAACCCCAACATAACTGGGAGGGGCTGCAATTGCATAATTTGCAAATGTTAAAAAAAGCAAACTAAATAACGTTAATCCAATTATTTTGTTTTTTTTCATATTCTCAATACCTTTTTTCTCAATATTTTTTTAAAAATTACCTCTTACAATTATAATCGACTTCACATATTTAAAAATGACGAAAATATTGTATTCCAAATTTCTTATAGGGAATTATATTCCTATTTTACAAAGAAGGTTTAGAGAACACATTTCTGATAAAATTTTTCATGTTATTTTAAGCAAAAATTATGAATTTCCTTGACGTCTTTTAGTTTTATCAAAAAGCATATTCAATTCTTCCAATATTGCGGATTTTACATGCCGACTTTCCCTAATGGTCTCTTCAAATCGTTGGCTGGGTGTCTGCGCTGTTATAGGTTCTGTTTTTGGGGGAGGTTTCAATTCTGCTTTATCTACAGGTACTCTTCGTTCAAGTGATCGTAATCTGCTGTCTAACTCGTTATATTGCGCCATAACGCTTTCTGATAACCTAATTATCCCGTTTAAAGTACTCTCTAAGACGGTCGCCATCCCTTCCAATTTTCCTTCAGTAAGAATTCCAGTTTGTGCCATCGTATTTTTTAAATATCTCGAAAATTTAGGCTCGCTTGCAATGGCCGAATATATGGAACTCATATATATTTCGTATTCGAGCTCATTTGTCTCTTGAAACATATTTTTTATCATATCTTTTACTAATTCAACATTAAGCAGAATTTCAGGGTCATCCTTCACATCAGGATCAAATTTGTGGATAAAAATTAAAATATAAGGGTTTTCTTCTAATTTTTCAAAAACCTCAAGAATCTGTTTAAAATAAGTGATACTTTTTTCATAATTATCTGGATCTTGTAAGTCAATGACATAAATTATCAGATCTACTTTAAGGAAGTATTTTTCAGGATTACTCAAGTACACATTTCTGTATTCTTCTTGTCCTCCAAAATCCCATAAAATTAGCGCCATATCAGAGGTGACTATTTCTTTACGCTGGACTCCTTTTGTAGGAGCTAATTTAGCCAAGTCTTTAATGCCAATCTGTCCACCAAACTTACGTAAAATGGTAGTTTTTCCCGCATTTGCTAAACCCGTGACCACAATCTTTTGCTCCTTGGAAACATATGATTCTGATTCTTCTTGAATCCGTTTAATTATACAAGATATGGTCACCGCTTTTTGTAACTTTTCCTCAATTTCAAGGTCAGTTTGGAGTATATGTTCGATTCTTCGTTGAGATGCTTGATCCTCATACAAAATCGAGAAAGGTTCCTCTGGATCTAAATTTGCAAATTGGCGAATGGTGGAAATATTTAACACTTCTTGGAAAAGCGCAGCATCGGCATCAGTTAAAAATTTGAAACTAGAAGTCGGTAAATTAGCAATATCTTCTAACTTCAACTTCTTTACGTTTATAATTTTGGAAGTATCTAAAAATTTAGTGATGAGCTCAATTTTTTTATTTGGCATTGTCCTATTGTATCTCCATTTTTGTGATTCATATATAATTCAACATTTATTTTTTTTTTCCTTTCATTCTTTAATGTTGAAATCCTATTAGTAGCTATTTAGGTTGAAAAGTTGAGATTTTCTTCTTCATTAGGAAAAACTCTTGAAATTTAAAAGAAAAGTAAAAAAAATAATAATTTATGAACTTACCAGCTGAAACAGAATAGAAGCATGTGGAATAAAGAACTGATCGCCTTTCTTAATCACGACAGTATGAAAATATTCCGCGAGGCCAAGGAATCCCCGAATTACACTTTCATCTTCTTCGAATTTAAAAGTAACCTTAGCGATAGCAGAACTCGTACTAAAACCAACTTTATCGTATACCCGCTCATCGATTAAAGGTATTTTGAGCTCGTTTACGATTTCGTACACTCTTTTTATAAAGAGCTCTCTTTTTGGCATATACCATAACACCTATGTTAGTTTGTTTTTTTGAATTTATTAGTAAATAATTATAATAATATAATTAATAGTATTTATTTTTAATAATATTTATTCTTTGAACTAATTTAAGCTTATGATACTAATTAAATTTCGCAGATTTTTGAAAAGTAAATTTTTGGGAAGGATCTCCAGAAAAATTTAATAAAAATATAAAAATAAAAATAAAAATTAATATAATAGAATTATCACTATAAATATATATTAATTATTCTACTTTTGTAAAAACGAGAGGAATTGAGTAAATATTGGTATCTAAAGAACAAAAAAAACTAGAACGCGTCATCAATTTTATGAAAAAAGGATTAACTTCATTATCCGATGACCTTGAGGATACTGTTAAAGGAATAAACGATTTTATAAAATCTTTGAATAAAGCATTAAAGGATTTGAAAGAAGTCGCTGTAGAACCCGAAGTCACAACAGTTAGCACGTCCTCGAAAAAGATCGCTAGACCCGCAGCACCTACTACAGCAAAAACAGCAGCGGCAAGCACGCTTTTTAACTTATTAAGTGGTAGTGCAGGAACAGGAACTTCTGCTGCAACGACCACAGCATCCGCTTCTCCAACTGCTTCCTCTGCATCAAGCTTACCTAAACCACCCACGGCTGGACCTCCTAAGGCTCCTGTTAGTGGTGGTCCTCCACAAGCACCTACTGGTGGTCCTCCCAAAAGGGGAGGTCTTCCGCCTGCACCAAAGCTCCCTCCTGCACCTGGCACTAGTAGCCCTGGTGGGGCACCTCCACAAGCACCTGGTTCTGGAGTTGTAAAAGCACCAACTTTTGCCAAACGTCCTGGTCCTCCAGCTGCTCCTCCAGCAGGGGGTACACCGAGACCACCCGGCGGTGCTCCTGCAGCCCCTGGCACTCAAGCTCCTACTTCCATGGCAGCACCTAAGCCAGGAGGAGGATTAAGTTCATTACGTGATGAAATGTTGGAAGAACTTAACCGTTTGAAAAAGATCATGAGAGGAGAATAATACCTCAAGAACTTTCTTTCTTAAATTTAATTTTTTCTGAATCTATGTCCAAAGTTTTTTAACCTATTGTGGTACATATTTTAATTAATAATGGAACAAAATCAATATCTTATTTGTGATAAGGTCATTCCAGTTGTAGTACCAAAACGAATTATGGTGTTTGCTGGACATCCTGATGATGAGATCATCTCTTGTGGAGGTACATTGATTAAATACCGAGAATTGGGCTCAGAGATTATTATTATAGTGGCAACATCTGGTTTGGGAGGCTATGCGAAAAAACATCAAAGAGATCAAATCAAAACTCAACGACAAAATGAATTAAACGCAATTCAAAAGGTATTAGATTGTAAAATTTTGGAATTAAATTATGCTGATTTGCAAATAACACGAAAGAAAGTAGCTCAAATTACAAATCTAATTCGAGATATGCAACCTAATGTTATTCTTATGCCTCATTTTTCAGATTTTCATCGCGTGCATCGCCATTTATCGTTGATAACACGCGAAGCAATCTATCATTGTTCAAGTGGTAAAGCTTATGGTGGTCATGAGCGAAGTTGGAAACCATATGGGGTGTACTATTATGAATCACCATCATGTAAATTTCAATACATTGAGGGTTCAGTGTTTATTATTGTTGATATTGAGAAATCTTGGACTAAAAAGAAAGAAATCTTTTCAGAAATTTACGTATCTCAAAAAGAGGTATTAGAAAGGGTCTTGGATTGGGCAGAAGACACAGCAATCTTACGGGGAAATGAAATAGCCTCTGCTTATGGTGAATCATTTATTCCAGAAACTACCTATACCCCTCTAAAAATTTTATTAGTATAAAAAATATTGTTATAGTCATAGAATAAAGAATATTCCTAATTTATGGCAAATTTAACTGTGGTACTGGATATAGGACAATTCGCAAGTAAATGTGGATTTGCAGGAGAGGATAATCCTAGTTTAGTATTTTTTACTATAGTGGGACAAACAAAGTATCAGCAAATTGATTTTGATTATGGTGGGATAAGAAAGGATGAATATTTTATTGGAGATGAGATCCAAAGTTTAGGACTATATAAAATATTTTATCCTATTGAAAAAGGTATCATCCAAGATTGGGGTTATTTTGAAAAAATTGTTGATTATATTTTTTATAATCTACGTGTAGATCCAAGTTTAGTAAATGTTTTATTTGCAACCCACCCGCTGTTTCCCCGAAAAGATTTAGAAAAGTTATTTAAATTGTTTTTAGAGCATTATCAGTGTATGGCATTTTATCCTGTTTTAGATTCAATGTGTACTCTTTATTCGGGAGGATTTCAGACGGGTTTAGTAATAGAGATTGGAGATAGTATCACCAGAATTGTCCCTATTTATGAGGGATATAAATTGGATCATGCGATTAAATATTTAGAAATAGGGGGTCGTACCTTAACACGATATATGGAAAAAATTTTAGGAGAGACTGGATATTCAGCAGATTCTTCGATAAGAAGAGAACTGGTAAGAGCACTAAAAGAAAAAGCTTGTTTTGTATCCCTTGATTATAAAGAAGATCTCAAACGAATAGAACAATATGAAAAACCATATTCACTTCCCGATGGATCTACCATTAAGCTTAGTAAGGAGAGGTTTCAAGTACCTGAACTCCTGTTTAATCCAACGCCAGAATTAGAAGAGATTCCCTTACCAGAGGCGATATTAGATGTTATAGAAATGTGTGATCTAGATATACGTCCTAATCTATTGAATAATATTTTTCTTTCAGGTGGTTCTTCAATGTTTCCAAACATCAAATCACGAATCTACCAAGAATTAGAA
Source organism: Promethearchaeota archaeon (assembly GCA_004524725.1). Taxonomy (GTDB): domain Archaea; phylum Asgardarchaeota; class Lokiarchaeia; order Sigyniarchaeales; family SOKP01; genus SOKP01. Next base: position 10,645 of record SDNW01000008.1, on the reverse strand, counting down.
GTTGAATTAGTAAAGAGGAAAAAAAAGAATCAGTCTATTAGAATTATCGCTCCAAGGGAAAGAATTTTTTCAGTTTGGGTAGGAGGCTCAATCCTAGCGATGATTCCTGAATTTTCTAAAAATTGGATTTCTCGGGCGCAATATTTTCAAGAAGGTATACCCGATGGTTTATTGTGACATACTATTAGATTAATTTCAATTTGAAATTAAGATATTTTGGTATTACAAGCATATTACATTTGATTAAATATATTATTCCGATATTATATCATAGAATAATAAATAATTATGTGAGATATTAAATGGAAACTCCTGAAAATAGTGATTTTGTCCCAGCTAAATTGCTTAAAAAGTATTATCACCCCGATTACTCTCATCTCTTTAATAAAATTAAAGATATCAAGACGCCAGTGAAGAATGGAATTTTGATGGGACTATTAGACGGAAATTGGCACTCTGAATTAGAACTAATACGAATCGCCAAAAAAAAGCAGAAATATATGGGCGCAGTAACTCTTGGAACAATGGTTAATTCTCTTAACCATTCACTAAAAAATGATTATGTTGAAAAGAAAGTAATGAATGGCAAACTTCATTATAAAATATCAGACAATTATGTTGGGCTAACACGAGCAGCATATAATAAGTACAGATTCAATATGGAATAATATTTTTTACTTTTTCTTTTTAAATTTTGAATTTAGTCGTATTATTTCTTTATACAGTTTCCATTTACGATTTTATACTCTTGACAATTAGAACAAAAGCCTCTTCCATCTTTTTCGCTTAGTCCATCATTCCAGCATTTAGGGCAGAGATAATAGGTATATGTATGGTTTCTTTTCCATAAAGATACCTTGAAGATATTAAAGCCACATTTTTTGCATGTAGATTGAAGTAATTTTAAACGCCCTTTTTTCGGTAATGACAGATATTTTTTACAATTTAGATCTGCGCAAACTAAAAATCGTTTTGCTTTTAAATTTATAAACTTCATTGGACTATTATGACAGAAAGGGCAAGCGGAATTAGTCAAAACGGGATTTATTTTGGCACTCAAAGCAGTCGAGGGCTTCCCCTTGATATGATGTCCTACTTGGAGACTTAGATTCTTTTTCTCTGCCAAAAATTTATCAAAGAGTTTTAGAAATATCGCTTTTACCTCATTAATAATCTCATCCATTGATTTACTACCCTCTACTATGTAATTTAGCTTTTCTTCAACCATTTTTGTGAAATCAGGTTTTAAAAAGGGTAACCAAACCGCAATCAAATTCTCAATTAAAAAAATGCCCAAGTCAGAAATAAGATATTGATATTTTTTGCGATAAATTAGTGTCCTGGTTTGCAAAAGTTTAATTATTTGGGGTCGAGTAGATTTTGTGCCTAAATGATTTCTCTCCATAAGTTTTAATAAAGAGGGATCTTGATACCTTGGAGGAGGTTTGGTCATTTTCTTTTCAAGATTGATCTCTTTAATGGGTAAGGTGTTTCCTGTGATCTGGATCTCTGTACTATAATGAGGCTTCAAAAACGGCGCGATGGCTAAATAACCTTCTTGAATAAGTGAAACAACATCCGCAGTAAATGGTTCATTCTTTATTTGTAGTTTTAATTTCTGTCGTGCTTCAAGAGCTGGTTCTCCAAAAAGGGCAAGATAATGTCGTGCTAATAGATTATAAACTTTCTGTTGTAAATTGTTTTCAAATTTCTTACTATTTGCTTCTAGTGATTCAAGAGGAGTAATAGGAGGATGATCGCCCGTATCCTTCTTACCATTGGTTATCGGTATTACTCTATTCTTTTTAAGTAATTCTTTAGTATAATTTCCAAATAATGAATGGGTTGCAAATTGTTTTAATGCGTTTGAGTGATCAAAATTAGACTTATAAATATCACTTTCTGTTCTTGGATAGGTTATAATTTTATTAAGATACAAATCATTCATGGTTTTCAATGCTACATTCGCAGAGATCTTTAATTCTCTAGTTAGGAGAACTAAAGCTTTTGTGGTATTTAATGGAGCCGGAGGGGCTCTTTTAATTACTTTTTTGGAATTGTCAATAATGTGGGCGATCTTTTCATTTTTAATTTTATCGAAGATATTTTTTGCTTTGGATTCATTGTCTTTAATGAAGGGATTTAAATCATGTTGGGTTTTAAAAGAGCCACTCTTATGATTCAATATTGCTTCGATAACAAAATAGGGTTCTGGAATAAAATCCTTAATTTCTTTTTCTCGTCTATAAATAAGATATAATAAACTGGTTTGAACTCGCCCTATTGAAATGAATTTTACATTATAAGCAGTTAATAATGGCTTAAGCGTATTCGTAATTTCCCGAGTAGCCGAGAATCCAATAACAGCATCAATTACTGCTCTAGCTTCCCCAGATGCCCCCCAATTGTATTTTGGGGTTATCAAATTTTGAAATTTGGAAATAATTTCACCTTTTTGAAGAGAACTTAACCATAACTGAGACACATGAATATGAGGATTGACTTGCTTAATATATGGTAAGGCGTCAAATAAGCCGATATTTACTCCCTCTATATCTGCATCAGTACCTATAATGCATTTTTGTGCAATCTTCGCGTAGTCTTTAAGGACTTTTATATAGGGTGTTGCATAATTAATAGGAACTTTTTTTATAGCTTGAGAATCAGTAATAATTTCACGAGGAGATGGATTCTGCCAACTTTTATATTTATCTGTATTTCGATACTCAAGCAGGTGTCCTCTTAAGGGAATAACAAATATATTTTTCGACGGAATAGAATAGATGTTCAGTTTGTTTCTTTTAATGATACTAACGCGTCCTAATGCTTCCGCGATTGCTTGGGCTGCTTTATTCTTTTCAGAGATAATTAAAGTAGACATATTAAAATTTGCATATTTTATTTGGTTTAAATTAGGACAATTCTATAATCATTTATGTATTTTTAAAGGAAAATCAACTATTTTAGTAATTGCATTGAAATTATAATACTAAGTCTCGTCTACTACTGGCAAAGTAAAAAAGAACTTGGATCCTTTGTTTAACCCTTCACTTGTGACCCAAATTTTGCCCTCATGTGCTTCTATAATCCCTTTAGCAATATAGAGTCCTAATCCACTTCCCTTTTCGAGTGTTGAGAAATTTTCAGACGTTTTTTCTAATGTAACGAATTTACCAAATAATTGACTAATTTGTTCTGTTGTTAATCCTTTACCATTATCCTCGATTACAATCGTGTAATAAGCTTCACTCAGTTTTGCTGAAATATCAATTTTACCTTGTTTTTGAGTAAATTTAATCGCATTAGATAATAAATTAGAAAAAACCTGTTGAATTCTAAAGGAATCACCATTTATCATGATATCCTTATTCACATTCACATTCACATCCAAATTCTTCTGTTTTATCTGAAAGTCTAACTCTTGGATGCTATTTTCTACAACTCTATAAATATTTACCGGTTTCATTACAAGCTCCATTTTTCTGGCGTCTATTTTCAAAACATCTAAAAGGCGATTAATATATTCTTCTAGTCGGTGTACATTGTTCAAAACACGATTTAAATCCTCCCGTATTTCCTTTTTTAAATCTTTTTCTCGTAATAAAATCAAATCAACATATCCACCAACCGAAATCAAAGGAGTTTTCAATTCATGTGCAGCAATACTAATAAAATCTGTTTTTAACCGATCTAATTCTTTTAGCTCATCATATTGACTCCGAAGTAACTGTTCTGATTGCATTAACATCTCTTCTGATTTTTTCTTTTCAGTTATATCTTGAATAATTAGCTGCAATATAACTTCATCTCCTAATCGTATTAAAGAGATTTCAGAATCAACCCAACATTCACTCCCATCTTTCTTATATATCTTAATCGCTTGGGGTTTGAAAATGGGCTCATCATGATCATTTTTTGAAAGTAAATGACCCATTTTTCTTAATAACGGTTTAGTTTTTTCGGGATATACAGTCAATAAATCTAAGTAATTATTGCCCACTAAGTCATCTAGTTCATATCCGAAAATCTTCGAGATTGCAATGTTGCAATCAATAATTTCTCCTTTAGGATTAAGTAAAATTATGCCATAAGGTGAATTCTCATATAAGTGGCGAAATTTCTCTTCTGAATCTCGTAACTCTTTTGTTTTTTCTTGGATAATTAATTCTTGTTCCTGATTCAGTATTTTTAATTTTTCCTCAGCCAATTTCCTCTCAGTAATGTCTCTTCCCGTGAGAATCCCTTTTATTTTACCATCTTTGTCTCGAAATGTCTTACCTTTGACTTCAACCCATAACAAATCACCATTTTTATGCTGTATTTTTGTTTCTAAAATTCCTTCTCCCTTTTTTAATCCCTCGGATAGTATTTTTAGGCTTCTCTCTCGTTCTTCGGGAAGAATTAGATTCAAAACGGACTTACCAAGAATTTCCTCCTTAGAATAACCTAATATCGATAAAAAGGGTTCTTCATTTACATATTCAAATCTTAACTTTTGGTTGATAATCGAGATTAAATCATAAGCGTTCTCTGTAATTAGGCGGTACATTGCTTCTGATTGCTTTAGTTCTTGCTCTAAATTATACTTTTCCGTAATATCTCTGCCAAGACCAAAAAAACCTATCTTATTCCCATCAGAGTCATATATTAAATCCACAGAATGTTCTACAATAACTTCTTCTTTTTGTTTATTATAATATTTAAACTGAAGATTTTTCTTTTTTTGACCAGTTTTAAAAACCGCGTTATATGAATTTAATATTTCATTCGCATTTTCTTGATCAGTCAATTCACGATAATTTTTTTCTAATAATTCTTCTTTTGAATAACCCGACATATTTCTAAATGTATCATTGAAAAATGTAAAATTTCCTTCAAGATCCACTTCGAAATATCCTTCTTGGATACTTTCTATAATCTCTTTATATTTCTTTTCCGATTTCTTCAGTTTTTCCTCAGCTTGGGTACGATCTGTAATATCATTATAGGAAGATAATACCCCTATTACTTTACCTTCCAGATTATGCAGAGGGATCCGATTAACTTCAAAATATTTCTTCCCATTTTTCGTAAAATTCCACGATTCAATGACATGCGTAGCTTCATTACTTTTCATGACTTTTCTTTCTTCTTGTTGGATAATAGATTTATATTGATGCATCCATGGTAGATCCTCATCTTTTTTCCCGATTATATCTCGAGGTTTCTCAAGATCATTAATGAGAGCATAATTTAGATTACAGCCAATATAATTCAAATCCTTATCTTTCCAATAAAGTAATTGAGGGATAGTATCGATTACTTTTTCTAGCATATCTCTGGTACGTTGTAATGCCTTTTTTGAAGTTTCAGTTTGCATAAGATTCCAGAATCTTATTTCTGGAAGTTTCTCAGCTAAATCTTGTAATCCCTTCACATGGTTTAAGAGTTTGTTTTCAATATCTTTATAATTATTGATGTCTTTCAGGTGTAAAAAGAATTTTAGATTCGATGCTTCATCATAGAATTTTTTTCCCGTGATCTCATAATAGCCGTAATCGCCCTTCTCTTTAATGCGTAATTGCTCATTTGCTTGCCCAGTCTCTTCAAGTTTAGAGAAGAATTTATTCAATTTCTTGAGATCTTGAATATGAACTAAATCATGGAATTTTTTATCAATTGAATTATATCCTAATTGTTTTTCATGGATTCGAGTATTTATAAATTCGCAAATATGACTCTCACTAATTATATAGATAGGATCGTCAAGAGAGTCATACAATACATATCTTACATCATATAACTTGTTTGAAATAGACGTCATTTTAACTTTTACTTCAATTTATTTAATCTATATCATATAACTATGATTCTATATCCAATTAATATCAATTAAAAGGATTTATGATCTATATTGAAACTAAAATTATATTTATTTTACGCATCTGTGAAAGTAATTTATTTTTTATTAGTTAATGCAACTATACTATTTAACTGGTATTAGAGATAAATAGTTATATGAACATTGCTTATTGAATAATAGAAGATGTCGTTTGTAGAACCATCATTTGAGATTGATGAGAAGGGTCGTGTTATCTGTCAATTTCACTCTAATTATTCATTTTTCGTTATGCCTAATAAAACGATGCTTCAAGAAAAGCAAATGGAAATTCTTTTAACCTGTAAGACATGCCAACATTATCTCAATAATGATTGTTATTTCCCTCGAAGAGAAATCGATAAAATTGAAATCGATCGAACAAAAAGACATCTCTTCATCTGTAAATTTTGTGGAAATTATATCGATCGAATGTTATCAGTTATCCAAAAACTTTATTTAAAAGAGAGGTTTAATATCCAAATTCCATTAATTTGCTGTAGCTGTTATGAGAGCCTTAAAAATCATAAACTCATCAAGGATCTTAAAGTCAAATCCAATCGAATTAAATTGAACCTATTCATATCAATTTTAGGGATTGTCTTTATGTATCTAACCAGAAATCTTTTTCTTTCAATGCCCGCGATATACTTTTCTATTTGGTTCTTAATTATTTTATCCCTATTCAGCTTTTTATTGCAATATTTCATGAGTTTAAGTCGTTTAAACTCAATGAAAAAAGGAAAGAAATTTTTTAAGGAACATTTTTCGTAAAAAAAAGGTATGCGGTAAAATTCTTGTATCCACTTATAAATTTACTTTAAAAATATCTTGAATCGATTTTTCTTGTCGTTCTTTATCCACAATTCTACGCCAATCAGGTTCAATTTCATCAAATGCTTGTTCTACTAATAATTTTAATTCTTCTGTTGAAGAGTTTAGGAAGATACTGATGAAAGGTAATGCTCTTTTATCCTTGATTTTCTTTAAACTTTCAATAATAATAATTACTTTTAATTTATCAAATTCTAACTTATTATTTTTAAAATTGTCAATCTCTTCTTTCAACTTATCAATAATCCGTAAAGTTGCTTTTGGATCTCCAATCCTTCCCAGCGCTTCGATTATATTATTTAAAACGCCAGGATCCCGTTCTGATTCTAATGCACGGCAGAGAAGATTCACAGCCCTTGCATCCTTCAGAAGACCCAATTCTAAGGCGGCATCTGCTCGGTTTTTCCATCCTCTGCCATGAAATAACTGTTTTATTAATGCATTAAAATTTGTGTTTCTACTATTCCAATCCATTTTACTACATAAAATTAATCATACACTTTTTATAATTTATGCTTTATAAAATATAAAATATCGAAAGCCCTAAACCATAGAAACCCATAAATGATAGATTATCCGTTTAAAATTGAGTTCATATGATCAATTCTTTTTTGTAATAATTTTTTTGTCCCTACATCTTTTCTATGAAATAATTTTCCTGAAATACATTTGACTCCTTTTTCTGCGATTTGTTCTGCTTCTTCTAACGAGTTGGCTATTCCTAACACTCCCATTGCACGAGAAGTAGTAGTATATATTTTTCCCTCCTCACGATAAACTGAGGCATAATAGTATTTTGCTCCGATTTTCCTAATCTTAGTTTTGTCAATGATAATAGGTTGGTCTTTTAAAGGTGAAACCGGATACCCCTCCGGTGCTAAATATTTGCATACCGTTGCGTGGTTCATGAATTCAATATTTGATTTAAGGTTTCCGTCCTTAATATCATAGCAAATGTCAACAAAATTTGTTTTTAATAAGGGCAAAATATTCATAGCCTCTGGATCTCCTAATCGAGCATTATATTCAATTAATTTAATTCCTTTCTTCGTTTTCATAAATTGCCCATACAAAAATCCCTTATATTCAACTCCCGTTTCTTTTTTAATTGCTGATACTACATGTTTCATATCATTAAGGGCACTTTCAACATCAGTTTTTGATATAAAGGGCATCAGATGATCTGACATTGAATAACTTCCCATCCCGCCTGTGTTAGGGCCCTCGTCATCTTCGTAAGCTCTTTTGTGATCCTGAACTAAGGGGCTTCCAATTACATTTTTACCGTCACAGAATGTTTGAAGGGTAAATTCTTCGCCTATACATTTTTCCTCAATTAAAAAATAGCTGTTTTTAGCAATTAGTTCCCGACAATAGGTAAGAATATCACTTCTAGAAAAAAGATGATCCCCATATACCTTTACTCCCTTACCACCTGTTAACCCATCGGGTTTAACCACGATATTTTTATCTCCTACTTGATCTAAATAATTTTCTAATCCAGTTAGTGAATTAAATCGTTTGCTTTGAACATTTGAAGTGATATTATATTTTTCTAAAAGGTTACGCATAAATATTTTTGAACCCTCAATCTGGGCTGCTTCTATTTTTGGTCCAATACACGATATCCCGCTCTTTTCTAATGCATCAACAATCCCAACAACTAAAGGGGCTTCGGGACCAACAACAGCAAAATCAATGTTGTGCTGTTTTCCATAGGAGATTATCTCTTTAAAGTCTGTTTCAGAATGAACTTTCAGTTTTCCTTGGCTTAAATCCTCTAAACCAGCATTTTTAAAGCTCATAAATGCCCATAAATTCGCACCACTTTTTACTAACGTTTCGGCAATGACATGTTCTCGAGCGCCATGACCAATAATTAATACATTTACCATATATCTTCACCTATATTATAAATAATAGTTGGGTCTAGAAATAAATAAAATAATTATTGTATTAAATAAGTAAGATTAGGAAGTATTTTTAACATAGTTATTAACACTCAATTATCACTTAAAAATACTGAAAAGAAGCAATATTGAGATTAACACGAAATCAATAAAAATGAAAATTTGAATATTTTATTTTAATTTAGTACCGCATTTGGCACAAAATTTTGCATCAGAAGGGAGTTCAGTTCCGCATTTAACGCAGAATTTAGTCTCTTTAACTTTATCTTTTGATTCTTGTAACTTTTGTTGAATATTAGAACCACAATGAGGACAAAAAGACGCATCACTGTCAATTAATTCATGACAAAAAGGACAATTAACTTTTTTTAATGTTTTCGTACTTGCTTCCATTGTAGGTTCAGATACTTTCTGAACTATTGCAACATTCCCCGCACGTACTTCAATCGGAACACTGATAATTGGTTGCGATTTACTTGAAAGAGCAGCAGTCAACTTAAATATTCCTTCTTCTTTAGGGATGATACTAAAAAGTCTTTTCTTAGATTTTCCAGCAGCAACCCCTCCATACCATTCAGAATTTATCAAATACTTAATTTGTGGGGGGCCCTCTATTCGAACCCTTGCTTGAGGCAAATAATTTGGACTAGCGTTAATGAGAGTAATAAAAAATTCCTTTTTCTTATTTGGAAATGCATTTACCGCTTCAGCATCATTTTTTAATTTTAAAATAATATTAGATTGCGACATGAGATTATATCAGAACTGTTTATATATAAGGTTTTTTTTGAAAAAACAACTTTCTTGATATGGATATAATAGTAATATATTTTATATTATTGGGAGTCCAATATTTCTAAACTGAAACCTATTAAACCTATATTTCATTTAATCGAACTAATATTATAATTAAAGCATGTGATTAATATTGTCTGAAGAACGATATAAAAAAGCGGCACAACGTATTATTAAGGCAGGTTCACTTCCTTTTCCAATTAACGAGACATTAATTAGTATCATTAAACAAATGATTAGCGAAGAAGAACTAGATTTCATTGAAGCCTTTAGAAGAAAAACCTCGCAAACCCTTGAAGAACTGAGAAAAACAAGTAAAATGTCTGAAAAGCAGATCCTTAGGCATGTCCAATCATTAGCAAAAAAAGGATATATCTTTAATCAACCGAATTCACAAGGGATTATGGTGTACAGATTAATGCCCTTAGTAATGGTTGGCGCTTTTGAATATACCTTTATGAGTGAGATTCACCATACTCCCGAGGAAAAAGCACTTGCCGAGTTATTTGCTAAATATTTTAACGAAGTTGAGGATTTTATCCAAATGAATTATGATACTATCATTCCTATGTTTGAGAAGATGCGTCCTTTTGATAGAACAATACCCATCCTAGAAAAGAATGTTTCGGGAAGTGAAGTTCAAATTACAGTAAATCAAAACATTGAAGTTCCCAAAGAAGTCATTATTCCTACCCAGAGAATTGAAGACTTAATTGAAAAATTTGATGATATAGCGGTTGGGCATTGTTTTTGTCGAAATCATAAAGATCTATTAGGAGAGCCTTGTAAACAGACAAAATTAAGAGAAAATTGTTTTACTTTCGGAAAATCCGCTAGATATGTGTCTGAACAAGGATTTGCACGCTTAATCTCAAAAGAGGAAGCCCTTATTATTATGAAGCAATCTGAAAAAGATGGATTAGTTCATAAAGCTTTTCATCCCCATTCAGATATCCAGCGTATGGAAACAAGCGTATGCAACTGTTGTAAATGCTGTTGTGGAACATTAGATTGGTGGAGAGGAGGAATGACGGCAATGATCAATTCTACTAATTTTCTCTCTTCAATCGATGAGGAGTTATGTACTGGCTGTGGAATTTGCGTAGAAAAGTGTCCTGTAGAGGCAATTCATCTGAATAATGATTCAGTCGCCAACGTAGATAATAATATATGTATCGGATGTGGAGTATGCGCTCATTTTTGCCCTGAAAATGCAGTCACTTTAATTGAGGGTATGAGGAGAATTTAT